>JANPKF010000496.1:0-7415 GCA_031425895.1 Caulobacteraceae bacterium
TGGTCGCTGGAGACGCGGGCCCGGGAGGACGCGCCGGCGACTTTCCTGCTGCATGCGGCGGACGACGCGTCCGTGCCCGTCGAGAACAGCCTGGCGCTGGAGGCGGCGCTGAGGTCGAAGAAGGTCGCCACCGAGCTGCATGTCTTCGGCGAAGGCGGCCACGGGTTCGGACTGCGCTTTGCGAAGGGCAAGCCGGTCGAGGCATGGCCGGATCTGGTCCTGGCCTGGTGGAAGCGGCGGGGCTTCATCTGAAGAAAAGGGGCCGGGCGGCGAGGTCACGCTTCGCAAGTCCGTCACCTCTGCGTGCCGGCCCTAGACCCTTTCAGGTTTTGATGTACGCATCAAAACCTGATCAAAAGGGTCTAGAATCAAACATTTAGAGCACGTCCAGGCGGCGGAACCGCGTACACTTCCGCCTGACGTGCTCTAGGCTTTGCGGCCACGGCATCCTAAATCCTCGGCATGTCCCAGATTGCCAAGATCACCGCCGCCGCCCCCGAATGGAATCTCGCCGACCTCTACGTCGACCGCGCCGACCTGCGCATCGCCGCCGACGTCGATGCGGCCCGGGCCGCCAACGAGGCCCTGGCCGACCTCGAGGGTCAGTTCATCGCCAGCCGCGCCCAGCCGGCGACGCTGGGGGCCCTGATCGACAAGGGCATCGGTCTGTATGAGCAGGCGGCGGACGGGCTTTATGCCGTCAGCGCCTTTGCCTCGCTGTCGTCCTCGACGGCGCGGGACGATCCGCGCTGGGCCCAGTTCGAGGCCGACTTCCGCATGAAGAGCGCCGAGATCGCCTCGAAGTCGCTGTTCTTCACCCTTGAGCTCAATCAGCTGGAAGACGCCGAGATCGCAGCGGCCCTGAAGGCTCACCCGGGCGCGAGGCGGTGGGCGCCGTGGCTCCGCCGGGTGCGGTTGTCGCGGCCGCATGAGCTCAGCCAGGAGCTGGAGACGCTGTTGCTCGATCGCTCGCCGGCGGTGGCCAACTGGTCCAGGCTCTATGACGACACGCTTGCCTCGCTGCGGGCCAAGGTCGGTCGCGAAAGCCTGACCCTCCCCGAAACCTTGAACCGGCTGAGCGATCCGGACGTCAAGAAGCGCAAGGCGGCGGCGAACGGGCTGGCGACGGCGCTCGAAGCCAATGCATCGACCATCAGCCTCTGTCTCAACACCCTCGCCTTCGAGAAGCAGGTCGAGGATCGCTGGCGCAAGTACGACTATCCGGCCCAGGGCCGCCACCTGGCCAACGAGGTGCATGGCCTGAGCGTCGAGGCGATGGTCGAGGCCGTCACCGACGGCTATGCGGCCACGTCGCACCGCTACTATGCCTTGAAGGCCCGGGTGATGGGGAAGAAGACCCTCGACCACTGGGACCGCAACGCGCCGCTGACCACCGCCCAGCCCAAGCTCTATGAATGGGGCGAGGCGAAAGCGATGGTTCTGGACAGCTTTGGCGCCCTGGCTCCGAAGTTCGCCGACGGGGCGCGGGTCTTCTTCGACAGCCCTTGGATCGACGCGAAGCCCCGGCCGGGCAAGCAGTCGGGGGCCTATAGCCACCCGGTCAGCTCGACCAAGCATCCCTATGTGTTCATGAACTTCATGGGCGAGCGGCGCGACGTGCTGACCCTGGCTCATGAGCTGGGCCATGCGGTGCACCAGACGCTTGCCGCGCCGCTCGGCACCCTGCTGGCCGACACCCCGCTGACCCTGGCCGAGACGGCCTCGATCTTCGGCGAGGGGCTGGTGTTCGAGCGGCTGCTGGCCGAGGCCAGGCCCGAAGAGAAGCTGGGCCTGCTGGCCGGGCGGATCGAGGATGGCCTCAACACCGTTGTGCGCCAGATCGCCTTTCACCAGTTCGAGACCCGCTTCCACGAGGCGCGGAAGGCCGGCGAGCTGAGCGCTGAGGAGATCGGCGGCCTGTGGCTTGAGGTGATGGGGGCCAGCCTTGGTCCGGCGGTGCGTTTGAACGCCGGGTACGAGCACTACTGGTCCTACGTCAGCCACTTCGTGCACGCGCCCTTCTACGTCTATGCCTACGCCTTCGGAGACCTGCTGGTGCGGGCCCTGATGGAGAAGCGTCGCGAGGATCCGGCCGGGTTCGCGCCGGTCTATGAGCGGCTGCTCAGCGCCGGCGGCACGGCGACCTATGTCGAGGCGCTGGAACCGTTCGGGCTGGATCCCCGCCAGAAGAGCTTCTGGGCGGCCGGGGTCAGCCAGCTCGAGCGGCTGGTCGACGAGTTCGACGCTCTGGTGAAGTGAGCGAAGCGCCCTTCTCCCGACAAGCGGGAGAAGGATCCTGACTTTGCGGGCCGTCGCGACATTGCCTACAACCGTCCCATGAGCACCAAACATATCGTCGATGTGCTGATCGAGGAGCGGGCGCCGAAGCTGGCGGGGTCGCCGGTCTGGCCCGTGGTGCGGGGACCTCTGTACCGGACCCTGCACTATCCGCAGGCCGTCGCGATGGCCGACGCCATTTCCGTCATGGGCGGGGCCGATGCGCTGGAGCACATCTCCGACCTGCTGGCGCTGGAAACCTCGGTGCGGGGGCTGGAGCATGTGCCCCGCTCCGATCGGCTGATCGTGGTGGCCAACCATCCGACCGGGATCGCCGACGGCATTGCTCTTTACGATGCGCTTAAGGGACCGCGGCCGGACGTGGTCTTCTACGCCAACTCCGACGCCCACCGGGTCTGTTCCCGGTTCGACGAGGCGCTCATTCCGGTCGAATGGGTCAAGGCCAAGCGCACGCGTGAGCGTACCCGAACGACCCTGGCGATGACGCGAGAAGCGATGGAGGCGGAACGCTGTCTGGCCATCTTCCCGGCCGGGGTGCTGTCGCGGCGCGATGCTCAGGGGGTGCTGACCGACAAGCCCTGGATGCCGACGGCGATCTCGGTGGCGCAGAAATATGAAACGCCGGTCGTGCCCGTTCATGTGGCCGGGCCGTGGTCGACGCTGTTCCACTTCTTCAACGGTTTCTCGCCGGAGCTGAGGGACATCACCCTCTTCCACGAACTGCTCAACAAGAAGGGGCGGAAGTTCGAGCTGGTCTTCGGGCGGCCGATCCCGCCGGAGCGACTGGCGGGGGATTCCGGAGAAGTCAGCGACGCGCTGAAGCACTTCGTCGAGAGGGTGTTGGCCCGGGATCCGGAGGCGGTGTTTTGAACCTGGCCGATGAGGCGGCGACGCAGGCGCTGGGCCGCGCACTGGCCGCCGCCCTGCGGCCTGGCGAGGCCATCTGTCTGTCGGGACCGCTGGGAGCCGGGAAGTCGACCCTGGCGCGGGCGCTGGTGCGCGCCCTGACGACGCCCACCGAGGAGGTGCCGAGCCCGACCTTCACCCTGGTGCAGTTCTATGACGGGCGTGACTTCCCGGTCGCCCACTTCGACCTCTACCGATTGAGCGATCCTGACGAGGCCTACGAGATCGGGCTGGACGAGGCGCTGGACGGCGGAGCGGCGCTGATCGAATGGCCGCAGCGACTGGAGGGTCGCCTTCCGGCCGACAGACTGGATATAGAGATCGAGATCGTGGGTGGCGGCCGCGCGGCGCGGCTGACGCCCCATGGCGCCTGGAAGGATCGACCGCTTGAGTTCTGATCGTGAAGCCTTGAAGGCGCAGTTCCTGATCGAAGCGGGCCTGGGCCAGGCGCGGCGCCAGCCGCTGACCGGGGATGCCTCGACGCGGGCCTATGAGCGTCTGTATCCGGCGGGCGGCCCGAGCCTGATCTTCATGGACCAGCCGCCCAAGGCCGAGACGGCGCCCTGCCCGCCGGACGCCACGCCGGACGAGCGCCGGGCGCTGGGCTTCAACGCCGCCTATCGGCTGGCGGCCGGCCGGGTTGACGCCTTCGTGGCCTGCGCCCGCTATCTGAAGACGCAGGGGCTATCGGCGCCGGAGATCGTGGCGTTCGACGCCGCCGCCGGGCTGGCCGTGCTGGAGGATCTGGGCGACGGCCTGTTCGCCGGCGAGATCGCCGCCGGTCATGACGAGGCGCCGCTGTACGACGCCGCCATCGATGCCCTTGTGGTGCTGCATTCGGTGTCGCCGCCGCCCTCGACCCTGGACGACGATCTGGCCTGGCCGCTGCTGACCTATGACGAGCTGGCCCTGACCATGGCCAGCGATCTGTTCGTCGAATGGCTGCCAAGGCTGCGACCGGACTTCGCGCCCGATGCTGCGGCGCTGGACGCCTGGGAGGCGGTATGGACGCCGATCCGCGCCGCGGCCGAGGCGGAGGCGGAGGTGTTCTGCCACCGTGACTATCACGCCGAGAACCTCATCTGGTTGCCTGACCGCGAGGGGCCGGCGCGGGTCGGGCTGATCGACTTCCAGGACGCGGTGAAGGCGCACCGGGTCTGGGACCTCTCCATGCTGCTGCATGACGCCCGGCGGCAGGTGACGCCGGAGCGGGAAGAAGCGGCGCTGGAGCGCTATCTGGGGGCCCATCCGAATTTGGACCGGGTAAAATTCCTTGCCGATTATCACGCCCTCGGGGCGCTGAACGTGGCGCGGATCATCGGCATCTTCGCGCGGCTGGTCGTGCGCGACGGCAAGCCCAGGTACGAGGGCTTCCTGCCCCGGCTCTGGGGCTATCTCGACCTCTGCCTGGCCGATCCGGCGCTCGGCGATCTGAAGGCCTGGTTCGACGCCCATGTGCCGGCGGAGGCGCGGCGATGAGCGCGCGCCCCAAGACGGCCCCAAAGACCGCGATGGTGCTGGCGGCGGGCCTCGGCACCCGCATGCGGCCGCTGACCAACGACAGGCCCAAGGCTCTGGTCGAGGTCGGCGGCAAGGCGCTGATGGACCATATGCTCGACCGGCTGGCGGCGGCCGGGGTCGAGACGGCGGTGGTCAATGTCCACTATTTCGCCGACCTGATGGAGACGCACCTCAAGGCGCGGACCGCCTTGCCCAGGATCGTTGTGTCGGACGAACGGGCCCAGGCGCTGGAGACCGGCGGCGGGGTCAAGCACGCCCTGCCGCTGCTGCCCGACGAGGCCTTCTTCGTCGCCAACATCGACGCCATCTGGCTGGACGGGGAGGCGGGCGCCATCGAGCAGGTGGTCGACCTGTGGGATCCGGCGCGGATGGACGTCTGCCTGATGCTGGCGCCCACCGGGACCTCGATGGGCTTTCACGATACCGGCGACGTGTTCCTGGAAGAGGACGGCCGGGTGCGGTTCAAGCAGCCGGGCGAAATGGCGCCTTTCGTCTATGTCGGGCTGCACATCTGCAAGCCATCGGTGGTTCGGGACGGTCCGGAAGGGCCGTTCTCGCTGCTGCCGCTGTGGAAGGCCTTGGCCGGGAAGGGTCGGCTCTACGGCGTCAGCCCGCCGGGGCTGTGGATGCATGTCGGCGACCCCGAGGCGCGGGAACTGGCGCAGGCCAAGCTTGCTGAGCGCTGAAGGATACGGGGACACACTGATTTGTGCGGACGAACTTCAATGCGTCCACTCATGCCCGGTCCGACGCATGCCATAGTCGAGCGATGACGGACTCACCCGCCAACTGGTTTTCCATTCCCGCCCACCGGCCGTTCCTGGACGACCTGGCGGCCGGGCTGGTCGACGCCCTGCCGGGGCCGGAGGATGTGCCGGGCGCCCTGCTGCTGGTGCCGACGCGGCGGGCGGTGAGGGCGCTGACCGAATCCTTCCTCAAGGCCTCTGGCGGGCGGGCCGTGCTGTTGCCGCAGATCCGGGCGCTGGGTGATCTGGACGAGGGCGAGCCGCCGTTCGAGCCGGGCGATGCGGGGCTGGACCTGGCCCCGGCGATCGATCCGATGCGCCGCCGGTTTGAACTGGCCAGGCTGGTCAACGCCGCCTCGCCGGCCGGCCTGGGGGCGAGCCATGCGCTTGAACTGGCCGACGCCCTTGCCGCCTTCCTCGACGCCGCCGCGATCGAGGAGGCGCCGGTGGCGGACCGGATCGGCGATCTGGTCGACCAGGACCTGGCCCTGCATTGGCAGATATCCGCCGGGGTGCTGAACCTGACGATCCAGGAATGGCCGCGACGGCTGGAAGAGCTGGGCCTGATGGACGTCGCCGACCGGCGGGTGAAGCTGCTCGACCATCTGGCGCAAAGCTGGACCGACAACCCGCCGCAGGGGCCGGTGATCGCCGCCGGCTCGACCGGCGCCCAACCGGCGACCGCGCGATTGCTGAAGGTCATCGCCGGGCTGCCGCGCGGGGCGGTGATCCTGCCCGGGCTGGACGAGGACCTGGCCGACAGCGCCTGGGCGGAGGTCGACGACCAGCACCCCCAGGGCGCCATGAAGACCTTGCTGACCCTGGCCGATGTGCCGCGCGGGGCCGTGCGCACCTGGCGGCCGGACACCGACCGGCGCGGTCGCTGGCGGCGGCGGGTGATCAACGAGGCCCTGCGGCCGGCCGAGGCGACCGCCGACTGGCTGGCGGTCATCGCCGCCCTGCGCGACGAGGCGGAAGACGGGATCGATCCCTTCGAGGAGGGGCTGAAGGGCCTGTCGACCGTGACCGGCGCCGGCGAGGAGGAGACGGCTGAGGTCTGCGCCCTCCTGCTGCGCGAGACGCTGGAGACGCCCGGCAAGACCTGCGCCCTGATCACCCCGGACCTGTCGCTGGCCCGGCGGGTGTCGGCCAAGCTGGCCCGCTGGGGCGTGGCGGCCGACAGCTCGGCCGGGGTTCCGCTGACCCTGAAGGCCGCCGGCGCGCTTGCGGTGGCCATGGCCGAACTGGTGCTGGACCCGGCCAGTCCCGTGGCGCGGCTGCAGATACTTAAAAGCCCGCTGACCCGGCTGGGGCGCGAGGCGGATGTGCTGGCGACCGAAACGGAGGTTCTGGAGCACCGGGGATTGCGGGGGCCCCGGCCGCGGACACCGGAGGCGCTGGCCGCCAGGCTGAGGCGGTGGGCGGAAGATCGGCCGGCCGAGCGCCCGGGGCTTGAGAAGGCAGCCGCCCTGTCGGTCGATCTCGACGCGGCAGTCGAGCTGGCCGGTGCGCCGTTCGAGAGCGGTACGGCGGACGTCGGTGAGGCGGCGGCAGGACTGGCTGCCGCTCTGGAAGCGGTTTGTAGCGGAGCCGACCTGCTGTGGGCCGGGCCGGAGGGCGAGTGCCTGGCGCGGCTGCTGAGCGGGTTGATCGCGCAAGGGTCCCTGCTGCCGCGCGTCACGCGGCAGGGGTTCGTCAGCCTGATGCAGCGGATGATTTCCGACGAGACGGTGCGCGGCGGCGAGGCGGCGCATGGGCGGCTGGCCATCATGGGCACGCTGGAATCGCGGATGACCCGGGCCGACCGGCTGGTGCTGGCCGGGCTGGAGGAGGGGGTCTGGCCGCGCGGGGCGCCGATCGATCCCTTCCTGTCACGGACCATGCGCCGGACGCTGGGCCTGCCCAGCCCCGAGCGGCGGGTCGGGCTGTCGGCGCATGATTTCG
>JANPKF010000497.1:0-7564 GCA_031425895.1 Caulobacteraceae bacterium
CTCCCGACGAGCGGGAGAAGGGCGCTGCGTTTAAGGACAGGGGTTCGGCCGCTCGACGTGCAGGGCGTCGACTGCCTTCTCAAGTTCAGCCGTCCATTCGAAGTCGAACGCGTCGATGTCCGTCGTCAGCTGCGCCATCGAGGTCGCCCCGATGATGGTCGAGGTGACGAACGACCGGCTGTCGCAGAACTTCAGGGCCAGGGTGGCAGGATCGATGCCGTGCTGCGCCGCCAGCGCCACATAGCCGCGAATGGCTTCCTGCGACCCCGGCCCGTCATAACGCTGCATGCGGTTGTACAGGGTCTTGCGGGCGCCGGCCGGCAGGGCGCCGTCCAGGTATTTGCCGGTCAACGCCCCCTGGGCCAGCGGCGAATAGGGCAGCAGGCCCACGTCCTCCTGCACCCCGATCTCGGACAGACCGTATTCATAGACCCGGTTGACCAGGCTGTAGGCGTTCTGGATCGAGGCGACGCGCGGCAGGCCCAGGCGGTCGGACGCCTCGATGAACTTCATCACCCCGTACGGCGTCTCGTTGCTGACCCCGATGGCGCGGATCCGCCCGGCCTTCACATGCTTGTCCAGCGCCGTGAGAATGGCCTCGAACCCCTCGTGGTCCGGGCCGTAGGCCTGCCAGGTCATGCCGCCGAAGATGCGCACCGCCCGGTCCGGCCAGTGCAGCTGGTAGAGGTCGATGTAGTCGGTCTGCAGCCGCTTGAGCGACGCCTCGACCGCCTCGTCGATCTGGGCCGCGGTCTGCCGCGTCGGCGAGCCGTCGGCCCGCAGCCAGCTCATCGGCGAGCGCCCGGCCACCTTGCTGGCCAGCACCACCTTGTCGCGTTTGCCGCTCCTGGCGAACCAGGTCCCGATATGGCGCTCGGTCGAGCCTTGCGTCTCCGGCGTCGGCGGCGAGGCGTACATCTCGGCCGTGTCCCAGAAGTTCACCCCGCGCTCGAGGGCGTAGTCCATCTGCTCATGGGCCTCGGCCTCGCTGTTCTGCGATCCCCAGGTCATGGTGCCGAGACAGCAGCGCGACACCGAAATGCCCGTGCGGCCGAGTTGTGAGTACTGCATCTGCCCCTCGTATCCCCTGTTTTCCTGACCCATAGCCGGACTGCCCTGAGGGAAGTCAGGGCCTGCCGCCTCGGATTGAACGAAAAGTCCCTAGCCCAGCGCCCGCGACACCACCGGCGCCAGCCCCCGCACGATGATCCGCACGCCTTCGGCCGTCGGGTGGATGCCATCCCGCTGGTTCAGGCGCGGCACCCCGCCAACCCCGGCCAGCAGGTTCGGATAGAGGGCGATCCCGTGTTTCTTCGCCAGGGCCGGAAAGACGCCCGAAAAATCGCGTGCATAGCTGCGGCCCAGGGCCGGGGGCGGCGCCATGCCGGCCAGCACCACCTTGATCCGCCGCGCCTTCAGCCTGGTGATGATCCGGTCGAGGTTGGCGCTGGTCTTCTTCGGATCGATGCCCTGCAACAGGTCATTGCCGCCGAACGCCACGACGCAGACATCGGTGTCGCTCTGGACGCTGAAGTCGACCCGGGCCAGGCCCGCCGCCGAAGTGTCGCCCGAAACGCCGGCCCCGCGCACCCTCACCGGCTTGCCGAGCTTGCGCAATTCGGCCTCCAGCACCGCCGGCATGGCCAGGTTTCGCGGCAGGCCAAGGCCCGCCGTGATGCTGTCGCCCAGCACCGTGACAATGCGGGGTTTGGCATTGCCCGGACCCTGGGCAAAGGCCGCGCCGGCCGGCAGCAGGGCCAGGCCCGCCAGGGCCGCGCGCCGCGTGAAAGATCGTTCAGGTGTGTTCGCCATCTCAGCGCCCTATGTAGGTGAGGAGTTCGTATCCACAAACGCCTCCTCCCCGTTTCAATCGCCCGGTCCCCCATATGTACGACGCACAGACGATGACCTCGCCCCTTCGCCTTGAGGCGGTCACCCTCACCCTGCCCTCGGCGGCCGGGCCGGTGGAGATTCTCAAGGGCGTCGATCTCGACGTCGGGCCGGGCGAACGGGTGGCCGTGGTCGGTCCCTCGGGCTCGGGCAAGTCGAGCCTGATCGCGGTGGCGGCGGGTCTGGAGCGGCCGACCAGCGGGTCGGTGGCCTTGTTCGGACAGGACATGGGCAAACTGTCGGAGGATGGCCGGGCGAAACTGCGGCGGGCCCGCGTCAGCCTGGTGTTCCAGAGCTTTCACCTGCTGCCCAACATGACCGCCCTGGAAAATGTCGCCGCCCCGCTGGAGATCGCCGGCCGCAAAGGCGCCGACGAGACCGCCCGCGAATGGCTGGCCAAGGTCGGGCTGGCCGAACGGCTGACCCACTATCCGCACCAGCTCAGCGGCGGCGAGCAGCAACGCGTCGCCCTGGCCCGCGCCCTGGCCGTCCAGCCCAAGCTGTTGTTCGCGGACGAGCCGACCGGCAACCTCGACGGCGTCAACGCCCACACCGTCGCCGACATGATGTTCGACCTGGTCGCCCAGACCGGCGCGGCCCTGGTGCTGGTGACCCACGACGTCGAACTGGCCGCCCGCGCCGATCGCATCGTCACCATGGGCGACGGGCGGGTCGTCGGGTGATTGCGCCGCGTCCGTGCGATAATGGGTCCGCCGCTTCGATAAGCACGCCGGGTAATTCCGGGGGCGACCTACGGGCCACCTCCCGCCGACCAAAGCCACACCAAAGGGCGACCCAAAGGCCACCAAAAACCCACCGCCGGGCCACCGTCGTTTCCAGACAACCTCCTGAAATCACAGAAGAACAGCGCCAATTCGCATGAGCCTGCCGCTCTCCTTCCGCTTCGCCGCCCGTGAACTGCGCTCCGGCGTCGCCGGTTTCCGCATCTTCCTGGCCTGCCTGGCGCTCGGCGTCGCCGCCATCGCCGCCGCCGGCTCGACGGCCGAGGCCTTCCGTCAGGGTCTGGCCACGCAGGGTCGCGAGATCCTCGGCGGCGACCTTCGGGTCAGCGTCGAGAACCGCCGCTTCACGCCCGAGGAACGGGCCAAGTTCGAGGCGCTCGGCCGGACCGTCTTTGCGGTGGGTCAGGCCGCCATGGCCGAGTCCCCGAACGGCGAGCGCCGGCTGGTCGAACTGCGCGGCGTCACCCCCGGCTATCCCCTGGTCGGCAAGGTCCAGCTGACCGGCGCCCCGACCCTCGACGCCGCCTTCGCCCCGGATGGCGAGGCGGCCGGCGCGGCCATCGAGCAGGCGCTTTTCGACCGCCTGGGCCTCAAGCTCGGCGACCAGTTCCTGATCGGCGAGGCGAAGTTCGTCGCTCGCGCCATCCTCGTCTCCGAACCTGACCGCCTGGGGCGCGGCTTCTCCCTCGCCCCCCGGGTGCTGACCAGCCTGAAGGCCGTCGAGGACGGCGGCTTCCTGGCCGAGGGCCTGCCGGACCGCGGTGAGACCGTCCGCATCGCCCTGCCCAACGGAGCCGACGCCAACGCCGCGGCCCGCACCCTCGATCCCCGGCGACCCAGGGATGGCCTTGGCCAGCGCCGCCCGGGCGGTCGCCAGGCCGGACCCCCGTCCGGCGGCCCCGGCGCGGGCGATCTGCAGGTCCGGACCCGCGACGAAGCCGCCAATGGCGTCAAACGGCTGATCGACCAGCTGGAATACTTCCTGGGCTTCATCGGCCTGGCCTCCCTGGTCGCTGGCGGCCTCGGCGTCGCCGGCGCGGTCGGCGCCTATCTGGAGGCCCGCAAGCCCTCCATCGCCACCCTCAAGGCGCTCGGCGCCGAGGGGGTGCTGATCCGCAACATGTACCTGATCCAGGTCGCCGTCCTCGCCCTGCTCGGCGTCGGCATCGGCCTGGCCATCGGGGCCAGCGCCCCGCTGATCCTGGGCGAACTGGCGCGGGACAAGCTGCCGATCCCGGCCCTGTTCGCCGTCTACCCCATGCCGCTGCTCAAGGCCGCCGCCTTCGGCCTGCTGGCCGCCGCCGCCTTCAGCCTCGTGCCGCTGGCCCGCGCCCGCTCGACCCCGCCGTCGGCCCTGTTCCGCCGCGATCTGGTCGGACGGATCGGCTGGGGCCTTGAGCTGTGGGTCACGGTCCTGGCCGGTCTGGGCCTCGCCGGCCTTGCCATCATCACCGCCCCGACGCCGCTGTCGGCCGTCATCATGATCGTCGGCGTCGCCGTCGCCTTCGGCCTGCTGGCCCTGCTCGGGCGCGGCGCCGCCTGGGCGGCCGGCAAGCTGCGGCGGTTCGCCAGCGGCCCCTGGCGCATCGGCCTGGCCAACCTGTCCGGCCCCCGCTCCGCCGCCCGCACCGCCTCGCCCGCCATCGGCCTCGGCGTCGCCCTGCTGGCCTCCGTCGTGCTGATCCAATCCAGCCTGCTGGCCCAGGTCAGCCAGGTGGCCCCCAAGACCGCGCCCTCGATGGTCTTCCTCGACGTGCCCGGCGAGCGGATCGACGCCTTTGACGCCACGGTCACAAAGGCCTTCGGCGCGCCCCTGACGAAAGACAACTTCCTGCGGTTTCCCTTCGTCACCGGCCGCATCGTCGCCCTGAAGGGCCAGCCGCTCGACCTCTCCAAAATCAAGGACGGCGAGCGCTGGGCCTATGACAACGACCTCCAGATGAGCAGCTTCGCCACCGAGCCGGACGACGCCGGCGTGCAGGAAGGCCGCTGGTGGAAGCCTGACGATCCGGCGCCGCAGGTGGCCATGGAGATCGACGCCGCCAAGGGGGCCGGCCTGGCCGTCGGCGACATGATCACCGTCAACGTTCTGGGCCGCGACATCGACGCCCGTATCGCCGTGCTGCGCAAGGTCGAATGGGGCGGCTTCAACCCGGCCTTCACCATCATCCTCAATCCCAGGGCGCTCGAGGGCGCCGGCATGCGCTGGATCGCCATCGCCAAGGCCAGCGCCGCCCAGGAAGAGGCCGCCACCCGGGCGCTCGGGGCCGATTTCGCCGAGGTCAACGTCATCAGCGTTCGCGAGGGCCTCGCCCAGGCCGTCGAGATGTTCGATCGCCTCAGCCTGGCGGTGCGCGGGGCTGCGGCCGTCGCCGCCCTGGCCGGGCTGCTGGTGCTGGCCGGGGCCATCGCCGCCGGGGCCAGGGCCCGGGCCCGCGAGGCGGCGACGCTGAAAGTGCTGGGCGGCTCGCGCGGCCAGATCCTGCTGGCCTACGGGGTCGAGTATGGCGCGGTCGGCCTGATCGCCGGGGTCTTCGGGGTGGCCCTCGGCTATGCCGCCGCCTGGCCGGTGGTGGCGGTTATCTTCGAGGCGTCCTGGAGTGTCGACTGGGGCGGCGTGGCCGCTCTGGTCGGCGGCGCGGCCGGCCTGGCAGCGGTCGGCGGCCTTCTGGCGGCGGCGCAGGCCCTGTCTCGAAGGCCTGCCCCTGTGCTGAGGACAGAGTAATAAAAACCTCGAAACCACAACAGGTTCACTGGACCCCTTGCGTCAAACCGACACAGCCCCGATATTTCCATAAACGGCTCCATTCCGGAGCTGCGCTAAAAGGGTAGTTTTTTCATGAGCGACTTCGAACGCACCACGGCGCGCTCGATCCCGCACACCGGCGACATGTCGGTCGATGCCGGGCTGCGCGCCTTCATGCTGGGCGTCTATAACAAGATGGCCCTTGGCCTGGTGGTCTCCGCCGCCCTGGCCTACAGCGTGGCCAACTTCGCGCCCGTCCGCGACCTGCTGTACCGGGTCAACGAGAATGGGGCCCTCGCGGGCTACACCATCCTTGGCATGGTCCTCGCCTTCGCGCCTCTGGTTCTGGTGCTCGGCGCCGGCTTCATGATGCGCAACCCGACCGCCAGGAGCTCGGGCGCCCTCTACTGGACCATCGTCTCGGTCATCGGCGCTTCCGGCGCCGTCTGGGTGCTGCGCTATACCGGCGCCTCGATCGCCACGACCTTCCTGATCACGGCCACCGCCTTCGGCGCGCTCAGCCTCTTTGGTTACACGACCAAGAAGGACCTGACCGGCATGGGCACCTTCCTGATCATGGGCGTCTGGGGCCTGATCATCGCTGGTCTGGTCAACATGTTCCTGGGCAGCGGCCTGATGCAGATGATCATCAGCGTCGTCGGCGTCCTGATCTTCGCGGGCCTCACCGCCTACGACACCCAGCGCCTGAAGATGACCTACTATGAGCTGGGCGGCGACCAGGCCGGTCTGGCCGTGGCCACCAACTTCGGGGCCCTCAGCCTCTACCTGGACTTCATCAACATGTTCCAGTTCCTGCTCGCCCTGTTCGGCGGCCGCCGCGAATAGCGGTCGGACAAGCAGACACGATCAAGGCCCCGGTGGAAACGCCGGGGCCTTTTTCTTACTCCACGACCTGGAATTTGCGGCTGTCGAACAGCCTCAGCACCTGGGCCAGCTCGTGACCCCGCCTCAGCGTCATGCCGCCCTGCCCGATCACCGACCAGGCCCCCTGTTTGCGCGCCAGCTCCGGCTGCTTCTCGATCCGGTAAAGCGGCTGCTCCGAGGCCCGCCGGAAGATGCAGAAGACGGCGCGATCGGACAGGCCCGCGATGGCGTAGTCACGCCACTCGCCGGCGGCCACCATCCGCCCGTACAGGCGCATGATAAGGTCCAGTTCCCGGCGCTCGAAAAAGACCGTTGCGCCGGGCGAGGACGGGTATGTCGGATCAAGGCTCATCTACATCGTCAGCCTAGACCTTATTCGGCCGGTCTGGCGAGGGGTCTGCGATTTGTGGGATGGCTGAAATGCGCGGCCCTGCAATGACCTCATTTGCGACCAACCGCCGCCCGCTTCGGGGCCGATAACCTGAACGTCGGCTGATCGAAGCGCCCACGGCTTCGGTACCTGAACAGCCCCCCCAGCCCCCATCGGGGCCGTGATCGCCAACCGCGGTCAGCCGACACCCTTAAGAGAGCCCGCGTCGCACCCCTCCCCCCATGGCGACGCGGGCTTTTTCTTTGCCTGACCTAGCGGCCACCTGCTTCCATCTCCCGAAAAAGGGAGAACACCATGGGCAGACTTGCAGGCCGCCGCGCCATCGTCACCGGCGCCGCCAGCGGCATCGGCCGCGCCACCGCCGAACTCTTCGCCGCCGAGGGCGCCCAGGTCCTGGCCGTCGACCGCCCGGACGCCAACCTCGTCTTCGATCACGCCGCCATCGTCCCGCTCGGTCAGGACATCGGCGAGGACGCCGCGCCGCAGACCATCGTCGACAGGGCTGTCGCCGAATTCGGCGGCCTCGACATCCTCTACAACAACGCCGGCATCAGCCACGGCGCTCCGGTCGCCGACACCACGGACGAGGCCTTTGATCGCCTGGTCGCCATCAACCTGCGGGCCGGCTTCCGCCTCTCCCGCGCCGCCACGCCGCATCTTGTGGCCAGCGGAAACGGCCGACTGATCTTCACCGCCTCGATCATGGCCCGCCACACCGACAACGGCCTGGTCGCCTACTCCGCCTCCAAGGCCGGGGTCGTGGGGATGATGCGGACCTTCGCCCTGGAGTTGGGCCGCCACGCGGTCACCTCCAACGCCATCCTGCCCGGCGCCATCGCCACCGGCATGACCGCCGCCAGCTTCCAGCGCGAGGAGATCACCGCCATCTGGGCCAAGAAGGCCGCGCTC
>JANPKF010000498.1:0-2909 GCA_031425895.1 Caulobacteraceae bacterium
CCGGTGAACGAGCCTGGCCCGACGGTCGAGGCGATACGGGTGAGGCCGGCGAATCCAAACGGCGCCATCATCTCGGCCACCATCGGGGCCAGCCGCTCCTGATGCCCCCGGCTCATCGGCTCGGAAACGGCGGCCAGCACCGCCTCCCCGTCCAGCAGGGCGGCGGAACAAGCGTCCAGGCAGGTGTCGACGGCGAGGATGCGCACCTAGTTGATCGGGGCCTGCCAGAGGAACTCGCGCAGGAAGCCATCCGCCAGCTGGGCGCTGTCCGGCGCATCGCCCGGATTGCCGGTCAGCTCGCCGCGCCTGCCGATCACATAGGCCAGCGCATCGCCCGGCGCCCGGCGGCACAGGGCCGCGCCGCTGAACCGGTCCGCGCCGATGACGCAGTCGGCGGCCTTGAATCCCAGAGACGGGAACGGGCTCATCAGGGCCTCGCCCCGGGGCCCGACCACCGGGCCGCCCTGGGCCATGATCGAGTAGATCCGGCCCTTGTCTTCCATGATTTCGATGCTCAGCGCGTCCGGCCCGACGATGGTGATGATCGGATACTCCTCGCCCTCTAGGTTGACGAAGGCGTTCTTGACCTCGGAGTCCGGAAACAGGGCGGCGATGGTGTCGCGGTCGAAGGCGGTGGCGCCGGTGATGGGCCCGACCCCTTCGGCGCTGACCGTCCAGGCCGGCGTCGCCTTCGGCGCGTCGGCCGGCAGGTTGGCCTCGGTGGCCGCGGCGACGGGCGCCGTCGGCTGTTGCTCGGCCGGCTTGCCGCAGGCGGCAAGGCCGAGAAGGGCGATCAGGGGAAGGTGGCGGATCATGACAGGCACCCTAGCCGCAAGCGAAGGCGGTTTGAACCGCTCAGCCGTCGTTTGGCGTCGCCGCCAGCAGGGCCTCGCCTTCGCTGGTGATCTCCCAGCCCTCGCGGCTGCGCACCGCCAGGCCAAGATCGGTCAGCGCCCGGGCGTCGGCGATGTTGATGAAGTCGACCGGCTTGCCGGCCCGCTTCAGAGACAGGTTACGCAGGGCCGTCAGCTGCCCTTCACTCAACGGCATCATTGGCCTCCGGACAACGGGTTGGGACGGGCGGCGGCGCGGCGGGCCATGGTGGTGTCGAGCACCTGCCGCAGCCGGGTCGCCTCCGCGTTCAGGTCGGTGACGTCGTCCTCAAGCTGGGCGACGCGGCTTTTCAGATAGGCGTTCTCGCGCTGCAGGCGGGAAAGCTCGTCGCTCACGCCCTGGCCGCCAGCGCCAGCTGCGACTTCACCACCGCCTGCAGGAGGGCGGTGCGGTGCGGGCTGTTGCCGCCGCCGGCCAGCTCGGCGCGGGCGCCTTCCAGCACCTCGCCGCGATGCCGGCCACCCAGGGCCCAGGCCTCGGCCCGGATCTCGGCGTTGCCGACACTGCCCTCGCCGACCGCGCCCAGAAAGCGCCAGAAGCCGCTCACTTGGGGCTGCGCGTCGAGCGCGGATCGCTGAGGCCCGTGCCGTTCATCGGCCTGGGAACCCGCACGGCGCCGCTTGAACGGCTGTCGGTCAGGAAATGGCGGGTTTTCGGGGGATTGCCGGACATGACGTCCTTTCGCGCCGAAGCATTGGCGCGGCGCGCCGCAACCTTCAGCCTTCTGGATATAGGGGCCCTTGGCCAACAAAGCTTGTCTTATCGCGCGCAGACCGGACAGGCCGGGTCGGCCCCGATGCGCACCGTGCGGCTCTCGCCGTTCAGGCCGTCGTAGATCAGCAGCCGCCCGCTCAAGGCCTCGCCCGCCCCGGTGATCACCTTCACCGCTTCCAGCGCCATCATCGAACCGATGACCCCCGCCAGCGCCCCGACCACCCCCACCGCCACGCAGGTCTCCGCGTCCGGCGGGACATCCGGCACCAGGCAGCGATAGCAGGGCGCGGCGCGGAAGACGCCGACCTGCCCGGTCCACCGCCCGATGGCCCCGCTGACCAGCGGCACGCCCGCCGCCACGCAGGCGTCGCTGACCAGCAGCCGGGTCTCGAAATTGTCCGTGCCATCCAGCACCAGGTCGTGGCCGGCGACCAGTCCCGCCACGGTCGCAGCCGTCACACCCGGCGCCGCCTGCACTGTCACATGCGGATTGAGCGCCGTCAGCCGTTCGCCCCCCGCCTCGGTCTTGAGCCGCCCGACATCGGCCGTGGCGAACAGCACCTGACGCTGCAGGTTCGACAGGCTGACCACGTCATCGTCGCTCAGGGTGAGGGCGCCGACGCCCGCCGCCGCCAGGTACAGCGCCGCCGGCGACCCCAGCCCGCCGGCCCCGACGATCAGCACCTTCGCGGCCTTCAAACGTTGTTGGCCCGGCCCGCCGACCTCGCGCAGCACCAGATGGCGGGCGTACCGATCAACCTCGCCCTCGCTGAACGCCACCTTGACCTCGCTTCCACCCACGACCACATCGAAGCCATGCAAAACAGCAACAGCTTCCCCGACTGGCACGGCACCACCATCCTCGCGGTCGCCAAGGACGGCAAGACCGTCATCGCCGGCGATGGTCAGGTGTCGATGGGCGCCACCGTGGTCAAGGGCTCGGCCAAAAAGGTCCGCCGTCTGGCCGGCGGCAAGGTTATCGCCGGCTTCGCGGGCGCCACCGCCGACGCCTTCACCCTGCTCGAACGCCTCGAAGCCAAGCTCGAACAGTACCCGGACCAGCTGGCCCGCGCCTGCGTCGATCTCGCCAAGGACTGGCGCACGGACCGCTATCTGCGCCGGCTGGAGGCCATGCTGATCGTCGCCGACAAGACCAGCATCTACACCGTCACCGGCGTCGGCGATGTGCTGGAACCGGACCAGGGCGTGGCCGCCATCGGCTCCGGCGGGTCCTACGCCCTGGCCGCCGCCCGCGCCCTCATCGACGGTGACCTGGACGCCGAGGCCATCGCCCGCAAGGC
>JANPKF010000499.1:0-3548 GCA_031425895.1 Caulobacteraceae bacterium
CGTTGGTCATGGCATCGGGCATCACGACGTGGGACAATATCGCCGTTATCGACACCGAGAACGGCAGTGCTGATCTGTACGACAACCTCGGCCCGTACAGCGTCGTCACAATCAAGGCTCCTTTCACCCCTGAACGGTACATCGAAGCGATCACCGCCTGCGAGAACTGCGGCGGGTCCTGAACATTGGTCGTGATGTCGTGGATGGGCGGAATGGTGCGCGCCTTGCTCATCACGCTGACGGCGAAGCCGAGGGCCAGCACCGGGATCGCGATCGCCACCAGGGCCCGGCCCCAGCCGCGTCGCGGCTTGACCAGCAGGGCGAGCAGCAGGCCGATAACGGCCAGCACCAGAACGCCGAGCAGCAGCGGGGCTCCCAGCTTGAAGACCATCAGGCCGAAGCCGACGCGCCAGTCCAGCAGGCCGAACTTCACACTCAAGGCGGCGACGAGGAACCAGACCGGCAGCAGCAGCGCCAGCACCCAGACCGTCTTCACCCAGCCGTCACGAAGCTTCGTCATTTGGTCTCCCTCGAATTTGTTGGGTCAGCATGCGCCGGAAGGCGCAGGCCTGTCACCTGCGTGAAATCATCCGAACCATTTGAGCACTGACACCAGTCGGCGGGTGAGCGGGGAAAACAGCGTCCCCGTGTACCACTGGCCGGCCAGCCGCTTGTTGATCTCGCCGCGCGTCGGATAGGGCGCGATCATGCCGGTCAGGGTGCTCAGCTTCAGACCGGCGGTCATGGTCAGAACCCAGAACGGCAGGTGGTCGCCGGCATGGGCCCCGACCAGGGTCACGCCCAGGATCTTGCCGCGCCTGGTGGTGATCAGCTTGCCGAAGCCGCGAATGTCGCCCTCGGCCTGGGCCCGGTCGTTGTCGGCGAAGGGCTGGACCAGCACGCGGATGTCATCGCCATGCTCCGCCCGCGCCTGGGCTTCGGTCAGGCCGACGGAGGCCAGTTCGGGATCGCAATAGGTGACGCGCGGCACGATCAGGCCGTCGGCGTTGATCGGCGCCGCGAACAGGGCCTTGCGGACAAACAGCCCGGCGTGGGCGCCGGCCAGATGGGTGAACTGGCCCCGTCCGGCGACGTCGCCGATGGCGAACACCCGGGGGTTGCTGGTCCGCAGGGACTTGTCCGTCCTGACGCCGGCCCGGTCGAAATCGACGCCCGCCGCCTCGAGGTTCAGCCCCTCGATCGAGGGCGTTCGACCCGTCGCCACCAGCAGGTGAGAGCCGGAGATGCGCTCTTCCCCCTCCGGCCCCTGAACGACCACCACCGGCCCGGCCTCGATGCGCAGGGCCCGGCATCCGGGACGCAGGGTGACGCCATCGGCAGTCAGCTGTTCGACGACGGCCGCTGCAGCCGCGGGATCTTCGCGCCCAAGGATGGCGTCGGCCTCGATGAGGGTGACCTGGCCGCCGAGTCGACGGAAGGCCTGGCCAAGCTCAACCCCGATCGGCCCGCCGCCCAGGATCAGGAGATGGCCCGGCAGCGATTTCAGCTCGAAGATGCTCTCGTTGGTCAGGTAGGGCGTGGTGTCCAGGCCCGGGATCGGCGGCGCGGCGGCGCGCGAGCCGCTGGCGATGACCACCTTGCGAGCCGTCACCCGGACGCTGTCGCTTTCCACGGTCCGGCGATCGGAAAAGCGCGCCGCTTCGCGCACGACCTTTACGCCCAGCCCCTCGAACCGCTCCTGGCTGTCGATGGGTGCGATCTCTTCGATGACCTTGTGAACCCGCGCCATCACGGCGGCGAAGTCGACGGTGACCCCACCGGCGGAGACGCCGAGCGCCGCGCTGTGCGCCGCCCGGTGGGCCGCTTCGGCCGAGGCGATCAGCGCCTTCGACGGCACGCAGCCGTAGTTGAGGCAGTCGCCCCCCATCTCGCCCTTTTCGAACAGGACGACCTTGAGCCCCAGCTGTGCGGCGCCCGCCGCCACCGACAGGCCCCCTGACCCGGCGCCGATGATGGCGAGGTCGGCGCGGATGCGCTGCTGTTTCAAGAGGCCGCTCCCTTTCGCGCCCGGAACCGCTGGTAGAGGGTGACGCCGAGCGACATCAGGCCAAGGGCGAGCAGGGGGCCGAAGACGTAGGGCTCGAAGATCACCTTCAGGTTCGGCTCCTCACCGCGCGCCAGCAGCTTGCCGATGCCGGCCCCGATGCTGCTGTAGATGAAGGTGCCGGGAATGATGCCGATCAGGGTGGCCAGGGCGTAGGAGCGCAGCGGGGCGTGGGCCAGGGCCGAGGCCACATTGACCAGCCAGAAGGGCGCCAGCGGGATGAGGCGCAGCGTCAGGATATAGCCGAAGGCGCCGGCCCCGACCCCGTCCATCACCGACTTCAGCGTGCCGCCGGACTTCTCCGCCCGGGCCCGCAGCGTCTCGCCCAGCGAGGTGCGGACGACGAGGAAGACCAGGACCGCGCCGATGGTCGCGCCGACGACGGTGGCGGTGCCCCCCAGCAGGGTCCCGAACAGAAAACCGCCGGCCAGGGTCAGGAAGACGGCGCCGGGAATGCTGACGGCGGTGGCGGCGGCATAGACCAGGACGAAGACCAGAAGAGCGAGCAGCAGGTTGTCGCTGACGAAGCCGCGCAGCAGCGCCTCGTTGGCGCGCAGCGACTCAAGGCTGAGGTAGCGGCCCGCGCCGCTGGCGAAGACCGCGATGACGGCGATGACCAGAACGATCAGCGGCAGGTATTTTTTCATTCGGGGCGAGGCTCCAGGTTGATTGACCATATCCCCGTTCTGTCGGCGCTGGCTATGTAGCCCCAAGGGAAGCGGGGCGTTTCTTGTGCGAGCGCTTGGCCCACCGGGCCACTCTGTGCCACGGTTCCGGGCGTGAATCTGGAGGACGACGTGGGTCAGCGACAGGATGACGGCGAAGCGACGGGCGTGGCGATTCTGTCGCCGTTCGTATCGCCCACGGCGGCTCGGCTGAATCCCGGCAAGTTCAAGGACCCCCGGGTCACCCTGGACGGATCGCCCCGGGCCAGCGTCGCGCTGCGGGCGCTGGACACCCTCTGGTTCAACACCGGCACGCTTTGCAACATCGCCTGCGTGACCTGCTACATCGAAAGCTCGCCGCGCAACGACGCCCTGTCCTATCTCTCGCTGGCCGAGGTGCGGGCCTATCTGGACGAGATCATCGCGCTGGAGCTTGGCGTCGGCGAGATCGGCTTCACGGGCGGCGAGCCGTTCATGAACAGCGCCATCATCCCGATCCTGGAGGCCTCCCTGGCGACGGGGCTGCGCACCCTGGTGCTGACCAACGCGATGCGGCCGATGCGGCGGTTCGAGCGCCAGCTGGGCGATCTTCGGCAGCGGTTTGGCGAGGCGCTGGTCCTGCGGGTCAGCCTCGATCACCACAGCCAGGCGGTTCACGAGGCCGAGCGGGGCGCCGACACCTGGGGGCCGGCGCTGTCCGGCCTGCAGTGGCTGGCGCGTGAGGGATTTTCGATCGCCGTGGCCGGGCGGCGGCTGGCCGACGAGGACGAGGCGGCGGCCCGGGCAGGCTATGCGGCCCTGCTGTCGTCACTGGGCGT
>JANPKF010000500.1:0-5601 GCA_031425895.1 Caulobacteraceae bacterium
AGGGCGGCGACCTTGGCCGCATGTCGGCGCTGTCGGCCGGCTATGACGTCAAGTCCTCGGCCATGACGCTGGACCGCTTCTGCGGTTCGGGCATCACCGCCGTCAGCCTGGCGGCCCAGGCCATCATGTCGGGCATGGAAGACCTGGTCATCGCCGGCGGCACCGAGATGATGTCGATGGCCGGCCGCCGCGCCCCCTCGGACGGCGCCCCGATGCTGATGGCCCGCGGCAACAAGAAGCTGCGCGACATGCATCCCCAGTCGCACCAGGGCGTCTGCGCCGACGCCATCGCCACCCTGGAAGGCATCACCCGTGAAGACGTCGACGCCCTGGCCCTCGAAAGCCAGAAGCGCGCCGCCGCCGCCATTGCCGGCGGTCACTTCGACAAGTCCCTGGTGCCGGTCTACAACGCCGACGGCACCCTGGCCCTGGACAAGGAAGAGTTCCCGCGTCCGGAAACCACCGCCGAGGGCCTGGCCGGCCTGAAGCCCAGCTTCGCCGCCATGGCCGACGTGCCGCTGGACGAGGAAGGCACCACCTTCCGCAAGCTGATCACCGCCGTGCACCCGGGCCTGGACATCCAGTTCATGCACCACGCCGGCAACAGCTCGGGCGTCGTGGATGGCTCGGCCGCCATCCTGCTGGCCTCGCCGGCCTATGCCGCCAAGCACGGCCTGAAGGCCCGCGCCAAGGTCATCGCGACCGCCAACATGGGCGACTCGCCGACCCTGATGCTCAACGCCCCGGTCCCCGCCGCCCGCAAGGTGCTGGAAAAGGCCGGCCTGACGGTCGACGACATCGACCTGTGGGAAATCAACGAGGCCTTCGCGGTGGTCGCCGAGAAGTTCATCCGCGACCTCAAGCTCGACCGCGCCAAGGTCAACGTCAACGGCGGCGCCATGGCCCTGGGCCACCCGATCGGCGCCACCGGCGCCATCCTGATCGGCACCATGGTCGACGAACTGGAACGCCGCGGTCTGAAGCGCGGCCTGATCACCATGTGCGCCGCCGGCGGCATGGCCCCGGCCATCATCATCGAGCGCGTCGAAGGCTAGTCTTTCGCGGCAGATAATAGACGAGGGCCCCGGAGCGATCCGGGGCCCTTTGTCGTTGGGTCTGCATGCGCAGCCTCGTCCTGATCCCCGTCCTTCTGCTCGCCGCCTGTGACCTGGTCCCCGTGGCGCGGACCGCGACCTACGATCCGGGCGTCGCCGCGTCGGTGGACCAGGCCATGTGCCGGCTGGGCTTCACCGCCGTTCCGATGACGGAATTGCCGAGCGGCCACCACCTCGTCGAAGCGATCCTCAACGGCAAGCCGGCCCGCTTCGTGGTCGACACCGGGGCCAATGCCACGGTCCTGCACGCGCCGCTGGTGGCGGAGTATGGTCTTGAGCGAGCGTTGGGCGCGGCGGCGGCCGTTGGCCTGGGTGGTCAGGCCAAGGCTGGTCTGTGGCGCTACCAGACCCTGAAGATCGGTGCGGTCGAGACGCCGGCCGGCCGGATCATCAGCACCGACCTCGGCCAGATGGTCAGTGTTCTGGGCGCGAGGCCCGACCAGCCCATCGTGGGAATCATCGGCCAGGATGTGCTCTCCGCCCAGCAGGCGGTGATCGACGTGCCCCGGCCGATTCTCTATCTGCGGCCACGGGGCGCGCCGTCGGCGGTCGATCCCGCCAGCTGCGAGGCTTAAGCGGCCCGCTTAAACGGCGCCGGCGCCAGCGCCAGTTCCGGACGGCGGGCGGGGGTCGACTGCGCCGGCGTGCGGGCCTGCTTCATCTCATGCAGATTGACGATGATCCAGGCGTACATCATCACGCAGAACAGGCTGCCGAAGCCGAGAAAGACGGCGGTCAGGAAGATATCTTGGAAGGTCATTTCGGGCTCCTTTGTCCGGAAGCCTGATCCTCGCGCCGGGGCCGGCCGGCGAACATTCGGGAATGGCCCTTACGTGTTGACCCTTAGTCCTCAGCGAGCAGGCTCATGCGCACCAGGTCCGACAGCGAGCCGGCCTGCATCTTGGTCATGACGTTGGCGCGATAGATTTCCACCGTGCGCGGGCTGATCCCCAGGTCATAGGCGATGATCTTGTTGGGCTTGCCGGCCAGCAGGCCGTCCAGCACCTCGGCCTCGCGACCAGACAGGGCGGCGCGGCGATCACGGACGTCCTGGCGGCCCTGGGCCCGCTGGCGGTCCGCCTCGCCGCGGCCCAGTCCCGCGCGCAGGGCCGACAGCAGGACCTCGTCCTCAAACGGTTTTTCCAGGAAGTCGACCACGCCGGCCCGCATGGCCTCGATGGCAAGGGCCAGATCCGCGTGCCCGGTCATGACGATGACCGGCAGTTCGACACCGGCCGCCTTTACCCGCCGCACCATCTCCAGCCCGTTGATCTGCGGCATGCGGACGTCGGTCAGGATACATCCGGGCTCGAGGCCTGGCAGGGCGTTCAGAAAGCTGGCCGCGCTGTCGTAGGCGCGGGCTTCCAGCCCGGCGCTGTCCAGCAGGAACAGCAGGCTGTCGCGCATGGCCTCGTCGTCGTCGACGATGTGCACGACCCCTTCCGCACTCTGGCCGTCACTCATCCAGGTCTCCGTCGGTCACGGCCCGCAGGGTGAACCGGAAGGTGGCGCCGCCGCCAGGGGTTTGTTCGGGCCACAGCCGGCCGCCGTGCGCCTCGACGATGGTGCGGCATATGCTGAGGCCCACCCCCATGCCCGCCGCCTTGGTGGTGACGAAGGGTTGGAACAGCCGGCCCTCAATCTCCGGGGCAATGCCGGGACCGGTGTCGGCGACGCTGACCTGCGCCATGTCATCGGGGGCCGGATCGATCCGCACCGTCAGGTCCTTGCGAGGGCTGTCCTCCATAGCGTCGATGGCGTTGCGCAGCAGGTTGAGCACCACCTGCTGAATCTGCACCCGGTCGGCCAGAACCGCATCGATCGCCGGATCGAAATGGAAGCGGACGATAACACCCTGTTCCCGTGCCCCGACCAGGCCCAGAGCCGCAGCCTCCTCGACGATGCGCGGCAGGCTTTCGATCCGACGCTCTGTCTCGCCCCGGGCCGCGAACTCGCGCAGGCGGCGGATGATATCGCCGGCCCGCAAGGCCTGCTCGGCGGCCTTGTCGAGGCCGGTGCGGGCCTTGTCGACGCCTCCGCTGGCCAGCAGCCGGCTGGAGCCCTTCAGATAGTTGGCGATGGCGCCCAGCGGCTGGTTGATCTCATGGGCCAGGGCGGAGGCCATCTCGCCCATGGCGGTCAGGCGCGAGACATGGATCAGGTCGCCCTGCAGCGCCTGCAGCCGGGCTTCGGTCAACTGGCGCTCGGTCAGGTCGCGGACGAAGCCGGTGAAGAAGCGGCCGGTCTCGGTGCGGATCTCGCCGACCGCCAGTTCCATGGGGAAGGTGGTCCCGTCCCGCCGCTCGCCGACGACGACGCGGCCCAGTCCGATGATGCGCGGCTCGTCGGTGAGGTAGTAGCGGGCCATGTAGCTGTCATGGTCGGCCCGATGTGGCTGGGGCATCAGCCGGCTGACATTGTGGCCCAGCATTTCGTCCGAGGTCCAGCCGAACAATCGCTCGGCGGCGGCGCTGAACGACCGGACGACGCCCTTTTCGTCGATGACGACCATGGCGTCGGGAATGGTGTCGAGGATCGACTGCAGGTGCGCCTCGCGCTCGGCCAGGTCACGGTTGATGCGGACGGCATGGCCCTGTGCGCGCTGGAAGATTTCGCCGCCGATCACGATGCTGGCCGCGGCAAGGACGAACAGCATCAGGGAGGCGGCGTCATGGCCCATGCTCCAGACCGCGAAGGTCCCGACGGCCGCGGCCAGCAGGCCGGGGACCAGGCCGCCGGTGGCCGCCGCCAGCACCACGGCCGGGATCATCAGCAGCGGCGTCGCCGCCTCCTTCAGCGCCGGTCCGATCAGCACCTTGGCCGCCCAGCCGAACGACAGCCCGGCCCCACCGGCCAGCAGGCCGAGCCAGAGGCGCTGGGCGTGATCGAAACGGAACGGCGCGGTGTTGAGCACGGGCCTGATCTTAGGGCAGGTGGGGCGCGAGGGCGACCTAGGTAGAAGCCCGTAAGGTCATTTCCGAAATTTTCTGGCGCCAGAAAGGCGCGCAAAACGACCTCATCGGCGGACAGGAGAAGGTCCGCCTCCGATGAGGACAAGTACCGCCATGACCGCCCCCGCAGTTGATCTGACCGTCCACCACAAGCCTCGCGGCGCCTCGGACCGCGTCGCCCTCGGCTTCGTCAAGGCGCTTCGCTTCTTCGCCGACACCTTCTTCGCCAAGCGCTACGGCCACCGGGCCGTGGTGCTGGAGACGGTTGCGGCGGTGCCTGGCATGGTCGGCGCCACGCTGACCCACCTCAGGTGCCTGCGCCGGATGTCCGACGACAACGGCTGGATCAAGACCCTGATGGACGAGGCCGAGAACGAGCGTATGCACCTGATGACCTTCATCAAGGTCTGTCAGCCGACGGCGTTCGAGCGCTTCGTGGTCGTGGCCGTGCAGTGGGTCTTCTACCTGTTCTTCTTCGCCCTCTATCTGGTGTCGGCCAGGACGGCCCACCGGGTGGTCGGCTACTTCGAGGAAGAGGCGGTGATCAGCTACACCCACTACCTGGCCGAGATCGACGAGGGCCGTTCGGAGAACGTGGCGGCTCCGAGTATCGCGATCCGCTACTGGGGCCTGGCGGCGGACGCCACGCTGCGCGATGTGGTCGAGGTGGTCCGCGCGGATGAAGCCCATCACCGGGACGTCAACCACGGCTTCGCCAACGAACTGGTCGGCCTGCCGGTCGGCGATCCCGCCCCCTGCCCGCCGCATGTGATGCTGGAGCCCCACTGGAAGCGGGTAGCCTAATCAGGCGGACTGTAGACAAGGCAGGCGGCGTGGCGACACGCCGCCTTGCCGCGTTCAGCCGGCCGGGAACTGCTTGAGCACCGCCGTGCAGACGGCCTCGTTCGGCGTGCCTTTGAAGCTGGCTCCCTCGGCCCGGCAGATCCTGCTCATCTTGCCGCCGAGCGACATCGCCATGGGTGTGGCGCGGTCCATGATATCCAGCAGCCGGGTCTTCTGCGGCATCGTGCCCTTGGCCAGGACCTCCTGCTGGATCGGCTGCAGGCGAGGGAAGAACTCTACCGAGAGACTCTGGAAGCCCTGCAGATACAGCCCGAGCGCCTGCGCGCTCTGAACCTTGGCCAGCGCCGCATCGCCCTGGGCTTCAAGCCCGGACACCCTGGTCAGGTCGGCCGCCAGGCTGTCGAGGTTGCCCTGTACCCGGTTGTCGAAGGCGACGTCCCCGGCGGACTTTTGGCCACAGGCCTGTTTCACCCGGGCCTCGGCGTCGATCTTGCGATCGGCGAAGTTCTTGCGTGTCGCCGCCTGACGATCCTTTGAGCCGTTGGGGTTGGTGAGGACGAAGTCCTCGAACCGTGCGCCGGTCTGCCTCCACTTGCCGACGGCCTCGCCGTAGCGCGCGCAGGCCTCGCCGGCGTTGCCTGCCTCGAACGCCTGCTGTCCTGCCGCCATCAGGGCGGTGGCTTCCTGATTGTACCGCCCGACCTCCTTCATGATCGCCGCGTCCTGCGCCA
>JANPKF010000501.1:0-10968 GCA_031425895.1 Caulobacteraceae bacterium
GTCGTCGTATCCGGCGGAGACGTCTTCAAGGGATCACCGGGTCTGGTCACGCAGAACGCGCCGGACCTGCTCGGTGTCGACGTCGCCGTCGTCGCCGTCGCCATCCTCCTCCTCGTCATCGCCATCTACCGCCGCCGCACCACGCAGCCGGAGCCGGCAATCAGCTGAGCGCCCGTTCAGGGCTCTTGGCCCGGGGGGCCGTATAGCTTTTGGGCCCCCAGGCCCCATACTCGCCCCATGCCCCCCCGCATCCGCGTCATCGATCTCGAAACCGCCGGCACAGGTCCCACCGACGTCTGCGAAATCGGCTGGCAGGACGTCGTCCAAAGCCCGGACGGCCGCTGGAGCGTCGATGCCGGGCGCGGCGCCGTCTTCGTCAATCCCGGCCGGCCGATCAGCGCCGCCACCATGGCCATCCACCACATCCTCGACGCCGACGTCGCCGGCGCGCTCTTCTGGAAGGACGCCGCCCCGCCGGTGCTGCGCCCGGCCGGCGGGGTTCTCGCCCTGGCCGCCCATCGCGCCTCGTTCGAACAGCGGTTCTGCACCCCGGCCCTGACCGGCGGCGCGGCATGGATCTGCACCTGGAAATGCGCCCTGCGCCTGTGGCCGCACCTGGACAGCTTCTCCAACCAGATGCTGCGCTACCAGCGGATGCCGGAGGGCCTCGACCACGAAACCGGACTACCCGCCCACCGCGCCATGCCCGACGCCTACGTCACCGCCCACCACCTGCGCGACATGCTGAACGCGGCCCCGCTGGACCAGCTGCTGGCCTGGAGCCGCCAGCCCGGGCTGCTGCCCCGGGTGCCGCGCGGCCCGCATCGCGGCGCCGCCTGGGATTCGCTGGCCGCGCCCGACCTGCAGGCCCTGGCCCGCGAGCGCGACCTCGACATCCGCTTCAGCGCCGAGACCGCACTGCGCCGACGCGGCGACCTCCACCCGGCCCCGGTCGACAAACGCCCGCCGCCGACCCTGTTCTGAAAGAAGGGACACATTGAAATCGAGGATTTCAATGTGTCCCCTCTGCCGCCGTTCCACGTCCGGCCACCGAGCCGCAACCATCGGTTGGCACAATTTTTACGCTTCCTCGGCCAGATAGCGGTTCAAGGGAGTTCAGTGATGTCTTGCGTTGCCTGCCGGGATGGCTCCGGGTTCGATCTGCCGATCACCATGGCGTTCCAGCCGATCGTCGATGTGCGATCGGGCGAGGTGTTCGCCTATGAAGCCCTGGTCCGGGGCAAGGACGGGCGCGGGGCCGGCGAGGTCCTGTCGACGGTCTCGGCCGACAACCGCTATGCCTTCGACCAGACCTGCCGCACCACCGCCATCTCGCTGGCGTCGGACCTCGGTATGGCCTCCATCGCCAACCTGTCGATCAACTTCCTGCCCAACGCCGTCTACGAGCCGCGCGCCTGCATCCGCGCCACCCTGGCCGCCGCCATGCAGACCGGCTTTCCGCTGAACCGGATCATCTTCGAGTTCACCGAGGAGGAGGCTATCGACGCCAACCACCTCCTGCACATCCTGCGGTCCTACAAGGCCATGGGCTTCAAGACCGCCATCGACGACTTCGGGGCCGGCTTTGCGGGCCTGGGCCTGCTCAGCAAGTTCCAGCCGGACATCGTCAAGCTCGATATGGCGCTGATCCGCGACGTCGACACGGACGCGGTGAAGCGGATCATCGTCCGTAACACCCTGAACATGCTGACCGACCTAGGCATCCAGGCCGTCTGCGAAGGCATCGAGACGGTCGGCGAATACGACGCCCTGAGCGATCTCGGCGTCTGCCTCATGCAGGGCTACCTGCTGGCGAAACCCGCCTTCGAGGCCCTGCCGCCTCATGTCCTGCCGTACCAGGTCCAGGCAATGGCCGCCAGCGCCTGAGAAAGCGGGACATATTGAAATCGGCGATTTCAATATGTCCCCCCTGACCGGCCGCCCGCCTCAGGCCGCCTTCAGGCCCCGCCGACAGGCCTCCTCGGCCTCGGCCTGGGCCTCATACTCTCGCGCCAGCTCCAGCAGCAAGCGCGCAACATCCGGCGGTCCGCTTCCCGCCGCCTGAGCACGACAGATGGCGGCCAGCTGGCGAAAGGTGGGGTAGGGGCTGGGCATGCAGCGGAAAACATCGACCGCCTGCGCTGGTTCCAGGGCGACTGGGGACGAGACTGTGTATTGCGTGGATGACCGCGGGGGGCAGGGTGGCGTTAGCCCCGACAACGGGGCGCTGTCTCCGCCTTCCTTCGCCGTTCATGAGCGGACATCTGTCGTCCTGAAAAGACCTGTCCCTTTCTGCCGCGCTCCATCTGCCGATGAAACCGCCAGGCCGTCTCCAGGCCGGTCAGAAGGACGCCCTGACCGTGAAACGGGCGTTCAACGGCGCTCCGGGGGAGATGTTGAAGTTGTTGTGCGCGTCCGAAAAATAGGTCGTGTCGAACAGGTTCTCGATGTTGAGTTGCGCCCGGACGGTGTCGCTGATGTCGTAGAAGACCGCGGCGTCGACACGGGTGAAGGAGGGCAGGCGGGTCGTCGCGGCCGTGGTCCGGATGGCCGCGTACTGGTCGGACTGATAGACGACGCCCAGCCCGAAGCCGAGCCTCTCGGTCACGTCATAGCGGTTCCACAGGCTGAACTGATGCTCGGGAACCTGCGCAAGGCGCACGGCGTCGTTCCCCTCCAGCACGGCGTCCTGATAGGCATAGGCCCCGCTGACCTGCCAATCGGGCGTCAGCTTGCCGGTCAGGGCCAGCTCCATCCCCCGGGTCCGGGTTTCCCCGGCATTGATGGTGAGCAGCGGGTTGGTCGGGTCGGGGGTCGTGGCGTTGGCGCGGTCCAGCTGGAACAGGGCGGCGGTCAGGTTCAGGTTCGGCTGGATGTCCCATTTCGCCCCGACCTCGTGGTTGGTGAACTTCTCCGGCGCCAGGTTGGCCTGGACGGCTGACAGGGTCAGGAACTGGTCGCCGGAGCGCGGCTGAAACGACTGGCTGTAGCTGGCGTAGAGCGAGAGGTTCGGGATCGGCTTGAAGATCAGCCCCAGGCGCGGCGAGACCTTTTCGTCGGTTCGCGCGAACGGCCGATCGGGGTTCGGCTGCAGATCGACACCCTCGATCTCGAAGCGGTCGTACCTCACGCCGGCGACGACGTCGAACATCTCGCCCAGGCTGATCTGATCCTGGACGTAGGCCGACACGGTCTCGACATCCGAGACCGTATTGCGGCTCAGGGCCCCGAAGCTGACGGTCGGGTAGACAGGATTGGCCAGGTCGAAGGCGGCCTTGGACAGCAACCCGTTGCGCCGCTGGTTGGCGGAGGCCTGGTCGCCGTACTCCAATCCGAACAGGACCTTGTGGCTGATCGGCCCGGTCGTCACGTCCCAGACCAGATTGCTCTGCAGCAGAACATTCTCGCGCGTGGTGGCGTCGCGGTAGGACGACAGGACCACCGTCCCCTTCTGGCCGCTGGCGGCGCCGTTCGGAAACACATTGGCATAGGCCTTGTCGTAGTCGCCGTAGAGGACGGTGGTCGACAGCGACAGGTTTTCGGTCAGCTGGCCATCGACGCGCAGCTTGGCGATATGGGCCTGGAGGGTCGCGCGGTTGACGCCCGGAACGCCGAAGAACCGGTCCCGATAGCCGTCGATCGGAGCGTCGTTCAGCGAGGGCACGCCCCGGTCGGTGACCCGGTCGTCGTCGATGTATTCGTAGGACAGGCCGGCCTTCCAGGCGCTCCCAAGCTCGAAGGCGAAATGCGGATTGATCGCGAACCGCTCGCCCTCATAGGCATCGCGGTGGTTGGCCAGCACCTCGTAGGCGGCATTGAGCCGGAAGGCCGCCGTATCGCTGACCGGCCTGTTCAGGTCGACCGACAGGTCGTAGGCTCCGAAGCTGTTGACGCTGGCGCGGCCGGCCAGGATCTGGCCTGTCAGGCTGGGCGCTTTCTGCACCCGGTTGACGATCCCGCCGCCGCCGCCGCGACCAAAGATCAACGCATAGGGGCCTTTCAGAATTTCGACGCGCTCGAGGTTGTAGAGCCCCCGGTAGTACTGGACGTCATCGCGCACGCCATCGACGAAGAAGTCCGCCGTGGAGTTCTGCCCCCGCAGGGTGATCTGATCGCGATTGCCTTCGCCCTGGCCCACCGTGACGCCCGGTACATAGCGCAGAACATCGCCAAGGCTGTAGAGCGCCTGATCGTCGAGCTGGGCCCGGGTGACGACGCTGACGCTCTGCGGCAGATCGCGCAGCGGGGTGTCGGTCTTGGTCGCGGTGACCGAGTCGGTGGCGATGTAGCCTCGCGTCGCGCCGGTCACCAGCAACGGCTCCAGCTCCGTGGGTTCAGTCTGTGCGATTGCGGCAAGGGGCAGCGCAAGGGCGATGGCCGTCGAGGCGAGTAGAAGACGCATTTCGCTGGAGTGTCCGATCATGCCATGGCGGCACAGGACCCTTTATTGCGACGCAGTCGCACAATCCAGCACATTCTGCGGGCCCGGGCCGCGGCTTGCCCGCCATTCCCCAAATTGCGCAAACCGCGTTCTGTTCACACGCCGTTTACAGCCGCCCCCGCGCTCGCGGTGTGTCTAGGCCGCAAGGTCCCGCCATCCCACCCGGCGAGTCCTTAGGCGCTCCGCCCGTCCCCCACGGTCCGGTGTCGCCGGGGGAACTTGCATGCTTGTCTTTGCAGTCCGTCCAGATCCGCGAGGGCCCGGCCTGATCGCCGTTGCGCCCCGCGCCCCCGTTTCCTGTCATTCCGCCCGTCGCCCGGCCCACCGCCGTGCGATGGCGCACGTCTAAGGACAGCCCCCGATGCCCAACCAACGCACCGAAACCGTCGTCAACACGACCACCGCCGGCCACCAGAACTATCCCACGGTCGCCACCCTGCCGGACGGCGGCTACGTCATCGCCTGGATCTCGTCCGGACAGGCCGGCGACGCCAACGGCGGCATCTGGTTCCAGCGCTACAACGCCGCCGGCCAGAAGGTTTCGGCCGACGGCACGACGCTGGGCGCGCAGGAGGTGCTGGTCAATTCGACAACGGCGGGCCTGCAGTACTATCCGCGCATCGCGGTCCTCAGTGACGGCAAGTTCGTCATCGTCTGGAACAGCTTCGATGGCCAGGATGGTTCGGGCCAGGGCGTCTATGCCCAGCTGTTCGGGGCCAACGGCGCGCCGATCGGGGCCGAGACCTTGGTGCCGCTGACCACCACCGGCCAACAGTCCGAACCCACGGTCGCCGCCTACGGCACGGGCTACGTGATCAGCTGGGACTCGAGTGCCGGCCCGGGCGACGCCAGTTCCTTCCGCGTCTACGCCCAGCGCTTCGACGCCAATGGCGCCTTCATCGCCTGGGACGGCAGCGCCAACGGCAATACCCGCACCGAGACCCTGATCAATTCCTCGACCAACAACTCGCAGGGCTGGAACAGCCAGCTGGAGCTGGCCGATGGCAAGCTGCTGATGCTGTACGGCAGCCGCCACGTCGACGGCACGGTCGATATCTTCGGCAAGCTCTACAACTCGGACGGAACGGTCGCGACGGACGAGTACCGCATCAGCCAGTATGCCCCCAGCGAACAGATCTGGCCGGTCGCCACCCAGCTGGAAGACGGCCGCGTCGTCGTCACCTGGTCGAGCTACGGCCAGGATGGCGACCATTACGGCGTTTTCGCCCGCTTCCTGACCGCCGGCGGAGTGCCGGTCGGCGCCGAGTTCCAGGTCAACACCTACGCGGGTGGCGCGCAGTCCAACGGTCCGGTGCGCGAGGGCTCCCAGGTCGCGGCCCTGAGCGACGGTGGCTTCCTGGTCGTCTGGCACAGCGCCGACAACCACGGGGCCGGCGTCTTCTACCAGCGCTTCGACGCCGAGGGCGACAAGGTCGGCGGCGAGGTGATGGCCAACACCGGCAACTATATCGGCGACCAGTATGTGCCGCAGATCCGCGCCTTCGAGGGCGGCTTCCAGCTGGTCTGGCACTCGACCACCGGCGATAGCGAGGGCTGGACGGTCTATCAGAAGACCTACGCCCTGGAAGAGGCCATCGTCCGCCACGGCGGCGAGGAACTGGTCAACACCGCCAACGGCTTTAACCAGCGCCTGCCCCAGGTCGTCTCGGCCGAGGACGGGACCTATGTCGTCGTCTGGCAGAGCCAGACCACCTACAACTCCGGCGACGGCTCCGGCTGGGGCCTGTTCGCCCAGCGCTACAACCCCGACGGCACGCGCTCAGGTGCGGAGTTCCAGGTCAACACCACCACCGCCGGCGACCAGCCCTATGATTTCAGTTTCCAGGTCGCGAAGCTGGAGGACGGCCGCTTCATCGTCGTCTGGGGCGACTACAACCAGCTGGGCGACACCGATTACGTCTCCGTCGGCCAGATCTTCAACGCCGACGGCAGCAAGTCCGGGTCCGAGTTCCGCCTCAACACCATCACCGGCGGAGAACAGATCTACCCCGCCATCACCGGCCTTGCCGACGGCGGCTTCGTCGCCGTCTACCGCGGCTACTTCATGGGCGGCGGCAGCAGCTACGACGTCTTCTTCCAGCGGTTCGACGTCAATGGCGTCAAGGTCGGGGCGGAAACTCGTGTCAGCGTCGCCGACAGCGTCAACACCTCCGACAACTCCGAACACCAGGGTCGGGTGATGAGCCTGTCCGACGGCGGCTTCATCATCGTCTTCTCCGACAGCGGCAACGACGGCTCCGGCGAGGGCCTCTACGCCCGCCGCTACGACGCCTCCGGCGCCCTGGTCGGCGGGACAAATGCCGACGGCGCGCCCGCCGCCGCCAGCTGGCGCGTCAACCTGCAGACCGTCCACGACCAGTACCAGCGGTACCAGGGCATGACCGAGCTCGCCGACGGCGGCTTCGTCATCACCTTCTCGTCGAACCACAGCGACCAGTACGGCCTTGCCGTCTGGGCCCAGGTCTATAACGCCGACGGCACGCTGCGCGCGGCCCAGTTCCGGGTCAACGGCGCTCAGTTCGGCACCCAGGCCGATGCCTCGATCGCGGCCCTGGCCGATGGCAGCTTCGTGGTCGTCTGGATCTCCGAGCAGGTCGATTCAGCCGATGGTCAGGACGTCTATGCCAAGCGCTTCGCCGCCGACGGCAGTGTCCTCAACGAGGAATTCATCGTTGATACGGTCAACACCCTCGGCAATCAGCGCTGGCCCTCGGTCGCCGCCACGCTGGATGGCTTCGTCGTCGTCTGGGAGCATGAGACCAGCGAATACGCCCAGAGCTACGACGGCAGCGGCGGCTCGATCTGGAGCCAGCGGTTCACCGTCGACGGCCTGAACGCCACCGCCGACACCGCCCACCGCCCGACCCTGCTCATCGTGGCGGCGCGGGGCGGTGAGGACACCGCCATCGACCTCGACCTCACCGCCGCCCTGTCGGGCGCGGCGCTGGGCACGGAATCCCTGGCGGTTTCCATCTCTGGCCTGCCGGTCGGTGCCGAACTGCGCGACGGCCTTGGCCAGCACTTCACCGCCGTCGTCGGCCAGACCTGGATCGACGTCACCGGCTGGGATCTCGCCAGCCTGACGGTCACCCCGGCTCAGGACTCGGAAGCCGACTTCATCCTGCGGGTCCGCGCCACCTCCACCGACAGCGCCACCGGCGACACCTCGACCAACGAAGGCCAGATCGCCGTCACCGTCGACGCCCGCGCCGACACCATGGACGTCGGCGGCCGCTCCGAACGGGTCAACAGCTACACCGCCGGCGACCAGCTGTTCGACGTCAGCGGCGAGCAGATGTCCCGCTCCCCGCTCTCCAGCTGGGCGGACGGCTCCTACGTCGTGGTCTGGCAGTCGAACGGCCAGGACGGCAGCGACTGGGGTGTCTTCGGTCAGCGCTACGCCGCTGACGGCACGCCGGTCGGTGTGGAGTTCCAGGTCAACACCTTCACCAATTCCACCCAGATGGAGGCCTCGGTCGTCACCCTTGCCGGAGGCGGATTCGTCGTCACCTGGAGCTCGTTCGGCCAGGCCGTCCCCACCAACGGCAGCACCGACCCCTACTACAGCTACCTGGACGTCTATGCGCGGGTGTACGACGCGGCCGGCAATCCGGGGCCCGAGACCCACGTCAACACCTACTCGCCCTTTGCCAGCTACCAGATGCATTCGGACATCACCGCCCTGAGCGACGGCGGCTACCTGATCGTCTGGCATTCGGAGCCGCAGGACGGCTCGAGCTATGGCATCTACGCCCAGCGCTACAATGCCTCCGGCCAGGCGGTCACCCGCGACGGCGTCACGGCCGGAGCCGACGAATTCCGCCTCAACAGCACCACCGCCAATGAACAGAGCTGGCCCTCGATCCAGGGCCTGCCGGGGGGCGGCTTCGTTGCCGTCTGGAATAGCTACGCCCAGGAAGGGGCCGGCAACAACCACGGCGTCATCGTCCGGCGCTTCGACGCCGCCGGTCAGCCGTCCAGCGCCGAGGCCATCGTCAACCAGACGACGGCCGGCCAGCAGTACCACCCCAATGTCACTGTCCTCGCCGACGGCGGCTTCCTGGTCCTCTGGCAGAGCGACACCGGCGACGGCTCCAGCTGGGGCGTTTACGGGCGGGTGTACAACGCCAACGGCTCCGCCCGCGGCGATGAATTTCTGGCCAACCGCGTCACCTCCAGCGACCAGAGCAAGGCCCAGGCCGTCGCCCTGGCCGACGGCGGTTTCTTCATCGCCTGGAACGGCCAGGGCGAGGACATGTACGGCTACGGCGTTTTCGGCCAGCGCTTCGACGCCGAGGGCGACGCGGTCGGTGGTGAGTTCCCGCTCGACTCCACCCGCACCTACGGCGAGCAGCGCTATCCCTTCCTGGCCGCCGGCGCCAACGGTAGCGTGATCGCCGTCTGGCAGGGTCACGACCCGCAAAGCGACGGCTACTGGGGCGACGGGTCTGGCTGGGGCATCTTCGGAACCCGCTTCGAGCTGGACGCCCAGCCTGCGGCTCCGACCGGCGGCGAGTCCCAGGTCAACACCAAATCGGCGCACGACCAGTCGGGCGCCGACATCGCCACCCTGGCGGATGGCAGCTACGTCGTCGTCTGGAAGAGCGCCCCCAGCCGTGGCACCGGCGACATTTCCTCCAACGGCGTCTTCGCCCAGCGCTACACGGCCGATGGCCAGCGCATCGCCGCTGAATTCACCGTCAACACCACCCTGACCGGCGACCAGACCAATCCCCAGATCGTCGCGCTCGGCGGGGGCGGCTTCGTTGTCACCTGGCAATCTTCGGTCGGTGACGGTTCGGGCTATGGCATCTACGCACAGCGCTTCAACGCCGCCGGCGCCGTCGTCGGCGCCGAGTTCCAGGTCAACAGCAGCGGCACGGGCAACCAGTACGACGCCCAGGTCACCGCCCTCACCGGCGCCAACGCCGGGGGCTTCGTTGTCACTTGGCACCAGGACAGCGGCGAGGTCGAGGCCCGGGTGTTCAACGCCGCCGGCGTCGCCATCGGCGCCGATTTCACCGTCAACCTGCAGATTCCGCGCTTGAACGGCAACGACAGCGCCGAATACATTCCCGCTATCGCCGCCACAGCCGATGGCGGCTTCGTCATCGTCTGGCGCGACAACGACAGCGACGGCTACCAGGGCGGCGTCTTTGGCCAGCGCTTCGGCGTCGATCTGGCCGGTGGCACGGTCACCCGTCTGACCGGGACCAACCCCGATGGCTCGGTTGCGGCCACCAACTTCCGCGTCAATGACACCACCTACGGCTACCAGCACGATCCCAAGGTCGTTGGGCTGGCGGGCGGTGGCTTCATCGTGGTCTTCCAGTCGGACGTTTTCGACAGCAACGCCACCGGCCTGGTCGGCCAGCTCTACGACGCCAACGGGGCCCGGATCGGGACCGAGTTCGTAATGACCAGCCATGTGGCCGGCACGCAGAACCTGGCCGACGTCGTGGCCTTGCCTGACGGCAGCTTCCTGCTGACCTGGCAGAGTGACTACAACGACGGTTTCGAAGGCTACGACGTCTTCGTCAAACGCTTCGCCGCCGACGGCCGCACGCTCAATGAAGAGCAACGGGTCAACACCTTTGGAGCCGGCTACCAGGGCGACCCCGCCATCAGCGTGGTCGGCGACGGCTTCACCGTCGTCTGGACCTCCACCGGCCAGGACGGCAGCTCCAATGGCGTCTTCCAGCAGCACTTCACCTTCGACACCGGCCCGTTCGGCTCCGTCGCCGACCGTCCCTCCCTATCGGCCAGCGACGCCACCGGCAACGAGGACACCGTCATCGCGCTGACCGTCAGCGCCGCCCTGACCGACCCGTCCGAAACCCTGACCCTGGAGGTCAGCGACATTCCGGTCGGCGCCACCCTCAGCGACGGGACCAACAGCTTCACGGCCACCACCAACGACCGCACGGTCGACATCGCCGGCTGGACCCTGACCAACCTGACCATCGCCCCCGCGGCTGACAGCGACGCCGACTTCACCCTGAGCCTGCGGGCGACCTCGCGGGAAGCCGGCGGCGACATCGCCTGGAACACCGACAGCCTCCGCGTCACCGTCAATTCGGTCGCTGAGATCCAGCTGCCCTACAACGACGAGTTCGACGTCAACACCACGATCGGCGGCTCGCAGTACGACCCCAACGTCGCCGCCTTCGCCGATGGCAGCTACGTGGTCGTCTGGACCAGCGACAGCCAGGCCGGCGGCAGCGTCGAGGACATCGTCGCCCGCATCTTCAACGCCGACGGCACGCCGCGCGGCCCGGAGATGATGGTCAACACCTACACCGCCTATTACGAAAACAGGGCGGACGTTACGGTCCTAACCGACGGCGGCTTCATCGTCAGCTGGACCCAACTGGACGAAAACGGTTGGGGCGTCTTCGGCCAGCGCTATGACGCCACTGGTACGAGACTGACCCTGGCCGGCGCTGCCGGTGGCGCACCCGTTCGCATCAACGACACCACCGCCCGCGATCAGCTTTGGCCGGAGG
>JANPKF010000502.1:0-6802 GCA_031425895.1 Caulobacteraceae bacterium
CGGCGCTATGCCGGATGAAGGGCATCTGGGCGCGGCCTTGCGCTCTGTCGTGCTCAGTCCGGTGCGGGCCAGGTTGGTCGATCAGGCCGCCGACTGGCGCTGGTCCAGCCTTCATGCGCTCATCCGTCCCGAAGCCGGGGATGGCCTGACCACGACAGCGCCGGTGCTGTCGCGCTATCCGGAGATAGCCGGGCTGGTCGCGGCCGGCGAGGACGACGCCCTGTCGCGGACCCTTCGGCGCGCCGAGACGATCGGGCGCCCCCTGGGAGCGACGGACTTCCTGGCCCGGCTGGAGGCCGAAGCCGGGCGGGTTCTGAAGCCTGGCAAGCGTGGGCGTAAGGCCGGAATGAGTGCACTGTCACCGTAATACGATGTCGCCGCAATAGGCCGGCGCCAAGACGCGCGGCAGCGGGGGCGGCCATCCAAGGTGTCCCCTCTGGCGCGTAAGTCAGCGCTTCGGCGTCTGGATCGCGCCGGCTGCCTGCGGCCGGCGCCGATCGGGGACCGGTCGTGCGCGGGGCCTGCGCCTACTGCGTCTTCAGGAACTCGATCACCGCCGCCCGCTCGTCGTTGCTGAGCGCCGGGCCGACGACGCCCTTGGTTCCGGCCGGGGCGTCGCGGAATTCGTGGCCCTGGTTGGAACTGCCTTTGATGCTGGTGTCCAGCTTGAAGGCCCCGCGCGGGCAGGTCCTGGTGTCGAGACCGACGAGGATCGGGTCGTAGGCGCGGTTGCCCAGGCAGAAGCTGGACGGGCGGTCGGCCGGCGGGCCCAGCAGGGCCGACAGTGACGGCACCGAGCCGTTGTGCAGGTAGGGCGGCGTCGCCCAGATGCCGTTCAGGGGCCGGGCCTTGTAGGCCGACGGGGCCTGGACGCAGTTGGGGCGGTTGCCCTTGTCGGCGGCGGCCGCGTCGCTCTTGATCGGCGTGCCCTCGTCGCGGTGGAACTTGTCGACCACGAACTGCACCGCCGAAGCCAGGGCCTGGCCGAAGGTCATTTCGGTGGCGGGCGGGGTCGGGGTGGTGAAGCAGGTGACGCCGGTGGCCGGGTTGGTGACGCCCGGCTGCAGGCCGAGCGCCAGCGGCGACTTGATCTTGCGGCCGGACAGGATCTCGGCCTGGCCGGGATCGGTGCCGACCAGGCTGAGCGGGATGATCCTGAGCTTCAGGTAGCTCTCGCCGAACTGGTTGGGCGTGGTCCATAGCGCCGGGCTGTAGAGGGCCTGGCCCGGGTCATCGACCGGCGGCAGGTGGCAGCCCTGGCAGCGCATGGCGTAGACGTTGCGGCCGGCCTGGGCCCTGGCCATGTCGATGCGGCCCAGCACGTCCTGCGGCCATTTGGGCGCCATCAGGCCCTGGAATCCGCGCGCCCGGCCATCGGGCCCGCGCTCCAGGGGGTTGGGGCCCTCGATCTGTTGCTCCATCCGGGCGACGTTGCCGACGGCCACCGAGGAGTCCCAGAGTTTGTGCGGCTGGTCGTAGGTGGTCATGTTGACCTTGGCCAGCACGCCGATCGCCTCGCCGACGTTGCGGATGGCCGGCTGGCCGATCGAGCCGTCGTACTGGGCCCAGTTGAACCAGGGGGTGTTCCACAGGTGCGGGTACTTCACCGGCGCGTTGACGGGCACATAGTTGTCCAGCGGGTCGTAGGTCGCCGACTTGGCCGCCAGCAGGTTGGCGTAGAACACCTGGTTGCCGATGCGGTTGAGGGCGTCGAGGCGGTTGTAGCCTTCGGTCACGCCGTCACGCTTGTCGATCGCCGAGGTCGCCTTGGCCGCGCCGGCCAGGGCCTTGATCGTCCCCTTCAGCTCGGCGCGCAGTTGCTGGCGTTGGGCCTTGGTCGCGTCCGGACCCAGCACCCGGTCGGCGAAGCCGTCGAAGCGCCAGGGCAGCAGGTCGGTGAGGAACAGCGCCCCGCCGAGGGTCGAGGTCAGCTGGCCGAGGCTGGTGGCGGCGTTGCCGCCGTCGATGCGCAGGGAGACGCCTTTGTATTCCAGGTGGCCGGTGTGGCAGGCGGCGCAGGTCAGGCCCACCTGGTCGGGCAGCATGCGGCCCGTCGTCGGGTCGGGGTAGCCCCTGGTGATGGCGAAGCCGACCGGCATGCCGGCGGGGTTGAGGCCCCGGTTGCTATCCACTCCGGGCTCGGCGGGAACGCCACCGATTTTGGCCTTGTAGCCGTAGGCGGTCTCGCGCCCGGCGGCCGGGCCGGCCTGGCCGCCGCCCGATGGCGGGCTGGGGATGAAGCCCAGCTTCTGCATGTAGCCGTCGTTGATGAACAGCGTCTCCTTGCCGGGCAGGATCTTCGGCTCGGCCAGGGCCACGAACCAGAGGTAGGGGATCGGCAGGGTGGAGGTGCCTTGCGTGGCGTGGTGGTACCAGTAGCGGTCGCTCTCGCTCCAGCCCTGGTCCAGCCAGCGGGCCTCGCGCACCGGCTGGGGCGGTGGCAGGGGCGGATTGACGAAGGCCAGGACCTTCGGAATGCCGATGGCGGCGACCACCACCACAACGACCAGCACCAGGCCCCAAAGGGCGGCTTTCCTGGATCCCAACATCGACGCATCCCCTCCGCGATGCGCCTATATGAATACAATTTGGAGGGATCATCAACATACGATACAGATTCTGGATGTGACCCCGACGCCTTCGTCCGGCGGGCGCGTCCCCGGGGCCGCTTTTTCAGAACACCCAAACCCGCAAACCGAGGTCAAAAATGGTCGATGTCGCAGCCTCATCGTTTCTGGCCGCCTATGACGCCGCGCAGCAGCCGCAGCAGAAGTTGGCTCTGCTCTTTCAGTGGATCGCCACCAAGCCTCTGGCGCTGTTCAAGGAGCTGAGGACCAGCCGGCCGATCCTGGTCACGCCGGGCGGGCCGGTGGTGCTGTCGATGTTCGCCGACGTCGAGGAGGCCCTGACCCGGAACCTGCAGTTCACGGTCAAGCCCTACGCCCCCAAGATGGACCCGGCCGTCGGCCCGTTCATGCTGGCCCGCGACGGCACGGTCTTCAACCAGCGCGACAAGGGGATCATGCGGGCGCTGATCCAGCAGACCGACATGCCGGGCGTGCGCCAGAGGGTGGCCAGGATCGGGGCCGGGCTGATCGCCCAGGGGGCCTCGCCGGACGGGCGGCTGGAGCTGGTCTCACAGGTCACCCGCCCCGGGCCGATCGCCCTGACCGGCCAGTACTTCGGCTTTCCGGGGCCTGACCTGACGGCGATGATGCGCTGGTCCTACGCCACCCAGAACGACATGTTCCACAACCTGACCAACGACCCCACGGTGCATCAGGCCTGTGTGGCCGCCGGGGCGGAGATGAAGGCCTATCTGGACGACTTCCTGCCGCGCCGCGCCAAGCAGGTGAAGGCCGATCCGACGATCGATGATGTGGTCGCCCGCATGCTGCGCCTTCAGACCCCGCCGCAGATCGGCTTCGACCAGGGCCGCATCCTGTCCAACACCATGGGCCTGCTGGTCGGCGGAATCGAGACCACCTCGGCCGCCATCGTCCAGGCCATCGACCAGCTGATTGACCGACCGGACCAGATGGCCGCCGCCCAGCGCGCGGCCCAGGCGAACGACGACGCGACCTTCGACGCCCTCTTCTGGGAGGCGCTGCGGTTCAACCCGATGGCCCCGTTCGTGGTGCGGCTGCTGGTCGAGCCCTATACGATCGCCGCCGGCACGCCGCGCCAGACCACCCTGGCGGCCGGCTCGGTGGTCTTCGCCAGCATCGCCTCGGCCATGCATGACGCCGCCGTGGTGACCGATCCGGAGACGTTCAAGCCCGGGCGGCCGGCCTATCACTACCTGCACCTGGGCTTTGGCGAGCACCTGTGCCTGGGCGACCAGGTCAGCCTGATGCAGGCGCCTGAGTTGGCCAAGCAGATCATCAAGGCCGGCTTTGTGAAGCGCGCGGCCGGAGCGGCGGGCCGGCTGGACTTCAAGGGCGGCCCGTTCCCGGAAAGCCTGATCCTGACGAAGTGACGGCGGCGGGTCGGTAGCGCCTCTGAACCCGAACCGGTATCGCGACGTTGTTGTCGGCAGCGCATGGCGGCCAGTGTCTGGCCTGTCCGGACGCGTCCGGAGATCGACCATGGCCAACCGTTCCGCCTTTGCCCTGACCGCGCCCACCGTGCCGGTGTTCGCCATCGCCGTGGTGCTGGCGCTGGCCGCCCTGATCGCCAACTACGGCGGCGTGGCCATTCCCTGGGTCAGCGGCCATGTGATCGAGACGCTGGCGGCCGGCTTTGTCGTGCTGACGGCCGGGGTGTTGCTGCGCCGGCTCTGACCGTCATTGCAGGGGTCCGATGGAACCGGTGACGGCCCTTCGGACCTATCCATGCGAGCCTGGGATGTCCCTGCTTGCGCGCCGCGCACCCGTGGCGATCCGGAGACTTCCAAATGCAGCTTCCCAAGGGCGCCACTGTCGCCGTCGCCGACGGTGAAAAGTTCAACCTGTTCCGCAATGCGGGCGACGAAGTCGATCTCAAGCTGACGCCGGTGGACCATGAGGCGATCGACGCCGACCACCAGGGCGCAACGCCCGGCCGCCACGGCAGTTCGGCCAACCCGGACGGTGGGCAGGACCAGGAAGACGGCTTTTCGGCCGGGGTTGTCGCCCTGCTCAACAAGAAGGTTCTGGCGGGCGAGGTTTCCCACCTGCTGATCATCGCCGCGCCGCGCACCCTGGGCGCCATACGTCCGCAGTATCATGCCAAGTTGACGGAGGTTCTGGTCGGCGAGATCGCCAAGGATCTGACCGGTCATGCCCTGCATAACGTCGAGAAGGCGATCGCCGCGACCTGAGTCAGAGGAAGCTGTAGGGATCGATGTCGATGGTCATCCGCAACGCCCCGCGCGGCTTCACCCGGGCCTTCCAGGCGGCCATGTAGGCGGACAGATCGACATTACGGTCGGCGCGGACCAGCAGCCGTTTGCGGCGGCGGCCACGGATCAGGCCCAGCGGCGCGTCGGCGGGACCGAAGATCTCCACACCCGGGGCATTAGGGGCGGCGCGGGCCATGTCCTGGGCGAAGGCTTCCAGCTGGGCCGCGTCCGGACCGGACAGGATGACGGCGGCGAGGCGGCCGAAGGGGGGCAGGCCGGCGAGCTGGCGCAGCTCCATCTCGGCGGCGACGAAGCTGTCGCGGTCGCTCGCCGCCAGGGCCTGCATGACCGGGTGTTCGGGGGCGTAGGTCTGCATCAGGACCCGGCCGGGACGGTCGGCGCGGCCGGCGCGGCCGCCGGCCTGGGCCAGCAGCTGGAAGGTGCGCTCCCCTGCCCGCAGGTCTCCGCCGCGCAGGCCCAGATCGGCATCGACGACGCCGACCAGGGTGAGGTTCGGGAAGTTGTGGCCCTTGGCCGCCGCCTGGGTCGCCACAAGGATATCGATCTCGCCGCGCTCCATGGTCTCGACCAGCTCGCGGGCCGACTGACTGCTGAACATGGTGTCGGAGGAGAAGATGGCGGTGCGGGCCTCCGGGAACAGGCGTTTTGCCTCCTCCTCGACCCGTTCGACGCCGGGACCGATGGAGACCAGGCTGTCCTTGGCGCCGCAGTGGGGGCAGGCCTCCGGCTTGGGCATCGAAAAGCCGGTCAGGTGGCAGACCAGCCGGCCGGTGTAGCGGTGCTCGACCAGCCAGCTGTCGGTGTCCGGCGCGGTGAGGCGCTCACCACAAGCGCGGCAGAGGACGACGGGGGCGTAGCCGCGTCGGTTTAGGAAGAGGAGGGTCTGCTCGCCGCGCTCGCGGGTTTGGGCCATGGCCTGGACGAGCGGCGGCGAGAGCCAGTGATCGCGTTCCGGCGGGGTCTCCCGCAGGTCGATCATCGTCACCTCGGGCAGGGTGGCGACGCCGTGGCGGGCGGTCAGCTTCAGCCAGCCGTAGCGGCCCTGCTCGGCGTTCCAGAGCGTCTCGAGGCTGGGCGTGGCCGAGGCGAGGACGACGGCGCAGCCTTCCAGATGGGCGCGGGCGACGGCGAGGTCGCGGCCCTGGTAGATGAAGCCGTCCTCCTGCTTGTAGGAGCCGTCGTGCTCCTCATCGACGACGATGAGAGCCAGCTTTCGATAGGGCAGGAAGAGGGCAGAGCGGGCGCCGACGACAATGCGCTGGGCGCCGGAGGCGACATCTTCCCACAGGGTGCGGCGGCGGGGCGGGGCGACGGCGCTGTGCCACTCGCCGGGCGGGCTGCCGAACCGGGCGGCCACGCGGGCGATGACGGCCTGGGTGAGGGCGATCTCCGGGAGGAGGATGAGGACCTGGGCCTCGGGGTCTTGCGCCAGGGCATAGGCGGCGGCCTCGAGGTAGACCTCGGTCTTGCCGGAGCCGGTGACGCCGTCGAGCAGGGTGGCGAAGAAGGCGTTCGTGTCGAGCTTCTTGATCAGTTCAGCGGCGGCGGCGGCCTGGCCGGGATTGAGGGCGCTCATCCGGGGAGAGATGTCGAGTGTCGGCGGCGTACGGTCGGGGAGCCGCTCTTCAATGGCCAGGCAGCCTTCGTCGATCAGGCCTCTGACGACGCCGGAGGACACGCCGGCCGCTTCGGCCAGGCGCGGACCGGGGAGCGCTTCGCGGGCGGCGGCTTCGAGGACTTTCGCGCGGGCGGGAGTCGGGCGTTTGGGTTCGACGCCGGTCGGGACGACGACCCGTTCGGGCTTGGGTTTCGGCGCGCGCAGGCCGCGCATGGCCATGGCCAGCGGCCAGCCGGGGTTATCGGCGGCGTAGCGGGCGGCCCATTCGATGAAGGCGATGGTGCTGGCGGGCAGCGGCGGATCGTCGATGCGGTGGGCGATGGGCTTGAGCGGGCGGTTGC
>JANPKF010000503.1:0-6866 GCA_031425895.1 Caulobacteraceae bacterium
CCTCGAAGCCACGGGGATCGAGCGACAGGTCACCCTCGGGGCGCTCAAACCGGGCGGTTGAAACACCCGGCCTCCATTGTGCCGCTGTTGCATGCTCGGATAGTCGTGTTACGGGAGCCCCCGGGGGTAGGCCTTGTCGAACACATTCATCTTGTCCATCCATGGAACGGTGCGTCGCGTGCGCGCCGACTGGATGCGTCTGTGAAGACCCTGGCCATCCTTTCCCGCAAGGGCGGCACGGGCAAGACCACGGTCGCGCTGCACCTGGCCATGGCCGCCTGGCTTTCGGGCAAGGGTGTGCTGCTGGCCGACTGCGACCGCCAGGGCTCGGCCCAGGAGTGGCGTCGCGAGCGGACCATCGCCGGTCCGGTGGTGTTCTCGACCAAGACTCCGGCCCTCTTCGCCACCCAGCAGGCCGCCTTCCGCGCCGGCCGCGACCTGATGATCATCGACACCAGCCCCTCGGCCAGCGAGGACCTGGCCGAGGCGGTGCGCTGCGCCGACTTCTGCTTGATGGTGCTGCGTCCCAGTTTCCTCGACGTCCGGGCCGTGCGCGAGACGGCCGAACTGGTCAGCCGTTTCGGCAAGCCCGGCGCCTTCGTCATCAACCAGGCCCCGCCGCGTCGCAACGGCCGCGAAATGGCCTGCGTCGGCGATACGGTGACCCAGCTGGCCGCCATGGGCCGCCCGATCATGCCCATCGGCCTGCGCGCCCGCATCGCCTACCAGTCGGCGGTGGCCGAGGGCCGCTCGGTGCAGGAAACGCATCCGCAGAGCGCAGCCGCGCTCGAGATCGGCGGGCTGTGGCGCGAGGTCGAGGGCCGACTATGGCCCTCGGCGCTGCCCGAGGTGGCTGAGTAGCGTCCGAGTATTTCCGCGAGCGGGCGGAACGGTTCTGAGGGTCACCCACTTGAGTCGTTGGCGCTTGAGTATGCCAAGGGGGAATTGATGGCCGGTCATAAATCCAGCATCGCCAAGGGACTGATCGCCGCGGCCTGTTGCGCCCTGGCCATAGCCGCCGGCGTCGTGTCCGCCCGCGACGAGGCCCAGGCCACGCAGACCCGGACCCTCCACCATACGGCTTCGCAGAGCGCCTAGGCGGAGCGGTTCAGAGTGATCGCCCTGGCGTCGGCGCCGATCGCCGTGGCCCCGGGGCCGTAGCCCGGTCCGGCGCTGCGCTGGCTGACCACCTCGTCGGCGATGGCCTTGACCAGACCCTCGGTGACCGTCCGGGCCGCCTCAAGGGCCCGGCCCTGGCGGGCCAGAACCGCATCGAAGCCCTCGGTGGCCCGCATCAGCGCCAGGCGCTGATCCATCGGCGCCCCGGCGATCAGCGCAGGCTGGCTGCGCACCCGGGTCGACTCGTGGCGGTAGAGGTTGGCCAGGCGCGAGGTCTCTTCCAGCTGGGCGGCGGCGTCCTGCGGCCGGCGCTGCTCGAAGGCCAGGGCCTGGTCGGCGATCAGGCCGGTCAGGCGCTCGGTGAGAATGATAAGTTGGCCGACCCGGTCGGCGGCGTCACGGGCGTCAAGCGCCATGGGGGACCCCAATTTCTGGTAAAGGTGTTTCCTGCAGACCCTGCATCTTCAGCATTTCGCGTTCGACCGTGGCCGACAGGCCGATACCGCCCGACTTGGCGACCTGTTTGGCCACCGCGTCGGTGAAGAACGACTTGAACATTTCCTCGCCCTGGCCGCCGCCGAACGGGGCCTCGGTCTCGACGCCCTTGAACAACTGGGCCAGCATCACCGACAGGAAGCTGGCCTCGTAGTCCTGGGCCGCCTTCTTGATGTTGGCGCGGGCGAAGTCCGTGGACGGCTTCTGGCCCATCAGAACGTCGACAGGGGCGGCGATCGCTACGCTCATCACATCACCTCGATGTCGGCTTGCAGGGCGCCGGCGGCCTTGATGGCCTGCAGGATGGAGATCATGTCGCGCGGGGTGACGCCCAGGGCGTTGAGCCCCGCGACCAGGCTGGACAGCGAGGCCCCGCTCTTCAGGGTGATCAGCTGGCGGCCCTTCTCCTCGTCGACCCCGACGGCGGACTGGGGCACGACCGCGGTCTGGCCGCGGCTGAAGGGGGCCGGCTGGCTGACCGCCGGGCTTTCTTGCACCGTGATGGTCAGGTTGCCCTGGGCGATGGCGACGGTGCTGATCCGGACGTTCTCGCCCATGACGATGACGCCGGCCACCTCGTCGATGATCACCTTGGCGCCGGTATCCGGCTCGACGGTCATGTTCTCGATGGCGGTGACGAAGGGCACGATGCCGGCCCCCATCGGCGGACGCAGGGTGACGATCGAGGGGTTATCGGCGCTGGCCGTACCCGGATACTTGGCGTTGATGACGTCGGCGATCCGGCGGGCGGTGGTGAAGTCGGGGTTGCGCAGAGTCAGGCGGACCTGGCCCATGTTGGCCATCTGGAAGCCCAGCTCCCGCTCGATGATGGCCCCGCCGGCGATCCGGCCCGAGGTCGGCACGCCCTTGGTGATCGAAGACCCGGAGGCGCCGCCGGCCGAGATCGAACCGGTCTGCACCGTGCCCTGGGCCAGGGCGTAGGCCTGACCGTCGGCGCCCAGCAGGGTGGTGACGATCAGGGTGCCGCCCAGCAGGCTCTTGGCGTCGCCGATCGAGCTGACCGTCACGTCGATGGGGCTGCCCGCCGCGGCGAAGGCCGGCAGCTTGGCGGTGACCATGACGGCGGCGACGTTCTTGGAGTTGAGGTTGGCGTCGCGGATGTTGACGCCCAGCCGCTCCAGCATCGCTTCCTGGCTCTGTTTGGCCTGCGGGGTGTTGCGAAGGTTGTCGCCGGTCCCGTTCAGGCCGACGACCAGGCCGTAACCGACCAGGGCGTTCTCGCGGACGCCTTCGACCTCAACGATGTCCTTGATCCGCGACGCCGCGAAGGCTTCGCCGGAAAGGACCAGGCTGAGAACCAGAAGGACCGTCGAAACAAGACGCTGCATGAAACTCCACCCCGTGCGCACGAGCAAGGAAAGGAGTGCCAGAACCGGGCCAGACGATTTGTTGAATAATTTCAGTGAAAAGACGGTGGGCAAGGCCGGCTGGCGGCAGAATTTGCCCGGCATTAACCATACCGCAAGCGGTCGGGGCCAGAGTCGGCTCTCACGTGTCGGGGAGTATCATGAAGGTCGGCAGAACCAGTGGACCAGCGGCAAGCGGCGGCCCCTCGGGCGCGCGGGCGCCGGCCGGCGGCTCCTCCTTCAGCCTGCCCGGGACCAGCGCCGCCGGATCGGCCGCTCCGGTCGCCCGGGCCGCTGGTGTCACAGGCGTGGCCTCGCTCGACGCCCTGCTGGCGCTGCAGGAGATGGGCGGGCCGCTCGAGCGCCGTCGCAAGGCGGTCGGCCGGGCGGGGCGCATCCTCGATGTGCTCGACGATCTGAAGATGGCGGTCATCGACGGCGAGGTCTCTGGAGCCCATCTCGATCATTTGATGCGCGCGGTCCGGGACCAGCGCGAAAACACCGAGGATCCCCGGCTGGAGGGGCTTCTGGACGAGATCGAAATGCGGGCCGCGGTGGAGCTGGCTAAACTCCAACGCGCGAAAATCGCGGCATGAACGCGCGCCGAACGCGACGTTCATTGTGTGCTGTACTCATTTTGCTATAAGGCCCCGCTCGCTGTGAGCGGGGTAGTGGGGCGTGAGGCGTCAATGACGACGGCTACGGTTCTTGAAGCGCAAGCGGACTATCGTCCTTCCGAGGACGAGGAGTTCATGAACGAGCGTCAGCTCGAGTATTTCCGAAACAAGCTGCTCGCCTGGAAAGAGGACATCCTTCGCGAATCTCGCGAAACGGTGGCCATTCTCCAGAAGGAGACCGAGAACCATCCTGACCTGGCCGATCGCGCCACGTCGGAGACGGACCGGGCTCTTGAGCTGCGGACCCGGGATCGCCAACGGAAACTGATTTCCAAGATCGACGAAGCCCTTCGTCGCATCGAGGAGCAGTCCTATGGCTACTGCGAGGAAACGGGGGAGCCGATCGGTCTGGCGCGTCTCGACGCGCGGCCCGTGGCGACGCTCAGCCTCGAGGCCCAGGAGCGGCACGAACGCCGCGAACGGGTTCACCGGGACGACTAGACCTTTGTGAGCCGCCGGTTCTGACGAGCCGGCGGCCATGTTTTTCCGCCTGGCTGACGCCGCTTCGGAGACGGGAGCGGGCGGTTCGAATAGCCGTAGGCGGCTTGACTTCGCGCCTGTGAAGGACGACCTACCCCGCCTTCGCAGTCAGCAGGTTACCCATGACCGTCAAGGTCCGCTTCGCCCCGTCCCCGACGGGCCGCATCCACGTCGGCAACATCCGCGCCGCCATCGTCAACTGGGTGTTCGCCCGGGGGCAGGGTGGCAAGTTCGTGCTGCGCATCGACGACACCGACCTGGCCCGCTCGACGCAGGAGTACGAGGACGGCATCGAGGCCGACCTGACCTGGCTCGGCCTGACCTGGGACGAGCGCTACAACCAGTCGAAGCGGTTCGACCTCTACCATCGCGCCATGGAGACGCTGAAGGCCGCCGGCCGTCTGTATCCCTGCTACGAGACGTCGGATGAGCTTGATCGTCGCCGCAAGGTGCAACTGTCGCGCGGCCAGCCGCCGATCTACGACCGCGCCGCGCTCAAGCTGACCGCCGAAGAGATCGCCGCGTTCGAAGCCGAGGGGCGCAAGCCCCACTGGCGCTTCAAGCTCGATGGCCGCCGCGTGAAGTGGGACGATCTGGTGCGCGGCGAATGCGACGTCGACACCACCTCGATGTCGGACCCGGTTCTGATCCGCGAGGACGGCGCCTTCCTCTACACCCTGCCGTCGGTGGCCGACGACATCGACATGGGCATCACCCATGTCATCCGGGGCGAAGACCATGTCGCCAACACCGGCACCCAGATCGAACTGTTCGAGGCGCTCGGCGGCAAGGCCCCGATCTTCGGCCACTTCAGCCTGCTGGTCGGCGCCGACGGCAGCGCGCTCTCCAAGCGTCTCGGCTCCCTGTCGATCGCCCAGCTGCGCGACGACGGCATCGAGCCGCTGGCCATCACCTCGCACATCGCCAGGCTGGGCACCTCGGACGCGCTTGAAGCCGCGCCCAGCCTCGAGGACCTCGGTCGCAACTTCGACTTCGCCAAGATGGGCCGCGCTCCGGCCCGCTTCGACGAGGCGGACCTCGCCCGCATCAACGCCGGCGTCCTGCATGGCATGGACTACGCCGTCGCCCAGCCGCGTCTGGCCGAGCTCGGCGCTGACCTCGGAGAAGACTTCTGGCTGGCCGTACGCCCGAACCTCAAGCTTTTCGCCGATGTCGCCGATCTGGCCCGGGTTGTCGGCGGGGCGGTGACCCCGGTCATCGAGGACCCCGCCTTTGCCGCCAGGGCGCTTGAGCTGCTCCCGGCCACCGTCGACGCCACCACCTGGAGCGCCTGGTCTTCCGCCATCAAGGAAGCCACCGGCGCCAAGGGCCGCGCCCTTTTCCTGCCGCTGCGCCAGGCCCTCACCGGCATGGACCACGGCCCGGAAATGGGCCCGCTGCTGGCGCTCATCGGGCGGGAGAAGGCGGCCAGGCGGCTGGCGGGCGAAACGGCCTGATTCAACAGGCCGTCTAACGCGCGAGGCTGCTTGCGGCCCATCCCCCCTTCGCGCAATCTGAGATGTCAGTACGCGTCACTCCCGGGGGAAATTCATGCGGTCGTTGTTTGCCGGTCTCGTCGGCGCTGTCAGCCTGCTGGCCACAGCGGCGCTCGCCGCGCCTGAACCGGTGCTCGACGCCGCCGCGCCGGCCTGGGTCAAGCCGCTGCCGGCGCTGAAGAGCGAGCCCCCGGTCACCGGCGCGCCTTACCGTCAGCTGCGCCTCGACCAGCAGGTCCACTTCGGCCCCGAAGGCGACAGCATCTACGTCGAGAGCATCACGCGCATCCAGACCGCCCAGGGCCTGTCGGCCATGGGCACCATCGCCCTGCCGTGGAACCCGGACTCCACCACCCTCACCGTCCACAAGCTGGAGATCAGGCGCGGGACCCAGGTCATCGACGTCCTCGCCGACCAGACCTTCACGGTCCTGCGCCGCGAGAACCGTCTCGAGTACGCCATGCTCGACGGCGTGCTGACCGCCACCATGCAGCCCGAAGGCCTCGAGGTCGGCGACATCGTCACCCTGGCCATCACCTTGACCCGCCGCGACGCAGTGATCGGCGACTTCAGCGAGAACTACCTGCCGGCCCCGCCCACCGACCAGATCGACCAGGTCCAGCTGCGCGTCCTGTGGGACCCGAAGGCCAAGCCGATCCGCTACCGCCTGGACCAGGGCCTGAACCCGCCCAGGGTCGGCAAGACCTCGTCGGGCGAGACCGAGCTGCTCTTCGACCTCAAGGGCCAGAAGGCCTACAAGCCGCCGACCGGCGCGCCCGCCCGCTACCTGCGGGGCAGGGGGGTGGAGTTCACCCAGTTCAAGGACTGGGCGCAGGTCTCAGCCCTGATGGCGCCGCTGTACGACACCGCCGCCACCCTGAAGGAAAACTCCCGCCTGAAGCCGGAGATCGACAAGATCCGCGCAGCCTCCAGCGACCCCAGGATCCAGGCCGGCCTGGCCCTGAGCCTGGTCCAGGAACGCACCCGCTATGTCTTCCTGGGCATGGACGCGGGCAACCTGACCCCGGCCCAGGCCGATATGACCTGGTCGCGCCGCTACGGCGACTGCAAGGGCAAGACCGCCCTGCTGCTGGCCATCCTGCGCGAGCTGGGCATCAAGGCCGAGCCTGCCATCGTGCACTCAACGCTCGGCGACGGTCTCGACAGCCGCCTGCCGATGGTCGGCCTGTTCGACAACGTCATCTACCGGGCCGAGATCGACGGCAAGGTCT
>JANPKF010000504.1:0-4588 GCA_031425895.1 Caulobacteraceae bacterium
CAGGTCTCCGGCCAATGGCAGGGCGACTCCCTGACCGCCCAGGGCGAACGCCAGGGCGGCGGCCTGCTCAACCTCGGCTACCGGCGCAAGCTGACCGAAAAGCTGGCCTTCCAGCTCACCGTCCGCGACCTGCTCGACAACTTCGGCGACACCATCATCACCGAAACGGACAGCTTCCGCGACCGCACCGACCGCGAGTTCGGCGGCCGCGCCTGGTTCGTCGGCCTGACCTGGAGCTTCGGCGCCACCCCGAAACGCGAACGCGACCCGCAGTTCGACTTCTCGGCGCCGACGACGGGGGGCTGAGGGGGCAGGGCCCAGCCTCAGTGCTGCGCCCCGTCCTCGCGGCCATACTCCATCCCCAGCCAGGCCAGCCGCGCCGTCCCCGGCCCGTAGCGGCGGGTCATCTCGGCCAGCACCCAGTCCAGCACCCGGGCTGAACCCTCGGCCGGCGGCGCCAGCACGACGGCGCCCTTCCGGTGCGGCGCGTCGGGATAGAGGGTCAGGCCATGGCGCGAGCGGACCGGCGCAGGGCCCGCCACCACCACCTTCGAGCGCATGCCGCGGCGCCAGGCGTCGGTGAACAGCGCCAGGGCGATCTCGTCGGCGTTGTCGGTCAGCGGCGCCTCGACCGTCTCCGCCTTCCCGGCCATGGCCAGGTTGCCGGCTCCCACGGCGTAGTCGGATTTTTCGATGGCGAATTCGGCGGTGCGATGGCGGGGGCTCCAGTCGCCGGCCCCGAGACGGGCCGCCGTCTCTTCGGCCGCCTGCCGTCCGGCAATGCCTTCGACCAGCGCCAGCGAGGCCGGGATCGACGCCGACACGCCCGTCGTGGTGATGACCATGCCGTCCTGCACCCAACGACGGTCCCGCACCCAGGTCGTCTTCGGGAAGGCCTTGTCGAGTTCCTTGAGCGAGGCGAAGTGGGTGGTCGCCCGCTTGCCGTCCAGCAGGCCGATGCCGGCCAGCACCCGCGCGCCCTCGCAGATCGACACCACAACGGCGCCCTTGGCCGCCTGCTGCCGGATCCAGGCGGTCAGCGCCTTGCTTTTGGGACGATGCTGGGCCGGGACGATGATGATGTCGGCGCCGGCCGGCTGGCCCGCATCGAACTCGGCGACCGTCTGGTCCGGCTTGATCTTGATGGTCGCCATCAGCTGCAGCGGCCCCGGCGCCGTCGACAGCGCCACGACATCGGCGACGCCGGATTCCTTGAGGACGCCATAGGGGATCAGGAAGTCGGTCGTCTCGGCCCCGGCCTCATCGGCGACGACGGCCACCAGCGGGCGGGCGCGACCGGCTTTTGGCGGCGGCAGGACGATGACCGACTGTTCGGTCTGCGTCAGGGCGGGGGTCTGGGCCACCACCACCGGAATTCCGACCTGGGCGAAGCCGAGGACGGCGGCGAGAAGGACATAGAGATGGGACTTGCGCATCGGACAGGACCTCTTGAGTGTTGCCGTCCGGCCCCTCAAGGGCGGCGGCCGGGGTTGGCGAAAAGGCGGGTTCAGGCGTCGCCGTCGGGCGACGGCCGGGCCGCCTTGAAGGGATTGACCTGCAGCAGCCGCACGGCCAGAAACAGGCCGGCCACGGCGTCGAACGACAGGCAGAACATCGGCCACCAGCCGGGCGCGCCGGGGTTGTCGACGAATTGGCTATGCGCCAGGTCCATCAGGCCGTGGCCGATCAGGGCGGCGACCACCAGCCACAGGTTCCTGCGGAAGCCGACCACCGCCGCGATGACGAACGGCGTCATGATCACAAGCTCCGCCGCCAGGGCGGCCCCGCCGCCCATGATGGCGAACAGGCCGTAACAGGCGGCGATGACGATCATCATGACCGGGTAGAAGCCCCGCTCGCGATCAAGACCGACGACGGTCCCGAACAGGCCGACGCCGAGCGCCAGCAGGACGCCGATGAGAAGTTCCATGGTCTGCCTCCCTGGGCGCGACGTGGGCGTGGGTTGGGCGTCCCGGGCCGGACCCCCCTGGGAGGGTCCGGATCAGGCGGTCGGACTAGTCGTCCGACCCGGTCGGCGCCGGGGTGGCGCAGGCGCAGGTGTCGCCGCACTGGCAGGTGTCGCCGCAGCCGCAACCGCAGTTGCAGGTCTCGCAGGCGCAGGGGTCACAGGGGCATTGGGCAGGCATATCGATGTCTCCTTCATTCCGGATTTGGAATGAGGTGACCCTAGGCCCGCCGTTGTCTGGCATAAATGTCAGATGAACCGCAGATTACGCCAAATCCTGGCCCTTGCGTCCGAACCGCTCCCGATAGTCCCCGGGCGTCGCCCCGACCCGCTTCTGGAAGGCCCGGTGCAGGGCGTCGGAGCTGCCGAACCCGGACCGTTCCGAAACCCGGGCCAGCGGCCAGTCGGAGGTTTCCAGCAGCGCCTTGGCGCGATCGACCCGGGCCATCTCGACAAAGGCGGCCGGCGTCACCCCGGTCTCCTTGAGGAAGACCCGGCTGAAGGTGCGCTCGGTCATGCCGACCAGCTGCGCCAGGCGCGGCAGGCTGCGATCGCCGGTCGGATCGGCGCTGATGTCGGCGACCAGATTGCGCAGCCGGGGCGTGGCGGCGACCTGCACATTCAGGCCAGTGCTGTACTGGGTCTGGCCGCCGGCCCGGCGCATGAACAGCACCAGGTTCCGGGCCACGGCCAGCGCCAGGTCCGGCCCGCAGTCGGCCTCGACCAGCGACAGGCAGAGATCGATCCCCGCCGTCACCCCCGCCGAGGTGTAGAAGGGCGGATCGGCGACAAAGATGGCGTCGGGCTCGAGACGCACGGCGGGACGAAAGGCCCGCATCTCGTCGCAGGCTTCCCAGTGCGTCGTCGCCCGCCGGCCATCCAGCATCCCGGCCGCGGCCAGCACGAACGCCCCCGAACAGACGCTGCCGATCCGCCGGGTCGTCCGCGCCCGCCCGCTGAGCCATTCCAGCACGCCCGCGTCCCGCATGGCGTAGAGCCCCTCCGTGTCGCCTCCCGCCACCAGGATGGTGTCCAGATCATCCGGCAGGTCCGCAAAGGCCATGGAATCGGCGAGGGTGAGGCCCGAATTGCAAAGGATGGCGCCGCCTGAAGGCGAACAGAGGATCGGCTCGTATAGCCGGGCGTCGCCAAAGCGGTTGGCCATCGCAAAGACCTCGAACGGCCCGGTGATATCCAGCGACTGAACGCCGCCGTATCCGACCAGGGCGATCTTGCGGGCATGAGTCTGGGTTTGCGCCATGGCGAAAAGTGCGGCTCGCCTGCCAATTTCGCAAGCCCCCTAAGGCGAGGCCGGCGGCCGACCGGGGCCGACTTCCTCCAGAGCCAAAAAGAATCGCTTAGATTGCATCTATAAAACAGCGACTCCCGATTGACAGGCTTTTCCGCTTCGGTCGCAATGGCGACATAGCAGAGAGGGATCGATCGATGGCGGGCATGATCATGATGTGGGGCGGTCTCTCGGACCAGGTGCCGGACGGCTGGTTGATTTGCGACGGCTCGACCGTCTCCCAGACCCAGTACGCCGACCTCTATACCGTGGTGCAGGACCTCTACGGGCAGAATCCTCCGGATGGCGAGTTCTACCTGCCCGACCTTCGGGGCCGGTTCGTGCGCGGCGTCGACGACGGCGCCGGGCGCGATCCCGACGTCGCCACGCGCACGGACATGCAGGACCCGTCGATCTTCTCATCGACCGTCGGCTCGGTGCAGTCGCACGCCTTCCAGAACCACAACCACGGCTATTACGAGGTCGAGGGGCAGAGCAACATCCCCGACAACGGGGGCATCGACAACGGCCATGACCTGATCAACACCAGTGCAGACACTGACGAGGCGAACTCGTCCGTCTATTCGGTCAGCACCGAGACCCGGCCGATCAACGCCTACCTCTACTTCATCATCCAGTACTGAGGGCCGGCCATGATCATCAAGGACAAGGACCTCTACACCCAGTCCGAGAACGTCGTCCTGACCTCCTCCGGCGTCACCTTCGGACGCTCCATCATCCAGTACGAGGTCCAGAAGTACGTCGATATCCGCAACCTGGCAGAGGTCCAGTCCTTCGTCGTGACCTGCACCCAGAGGATCATCGTCCCCAACAGCGACCCCTTCCAGCCCACGGGCGGCGCGGTCACCAGCTTCAGCAACTATCCGGCGCTGTTCACCAACAAGATCGCCATCGCCGACCCCGATTCCGTGATCAGCAGCGCCACCCTGATCGACTATTCGCCCAAGACGATGAACACCTCGGTCACCACCAGCCAGAACGGGTCCGACTCCAGCAGCGTCTCCGACTCCCAGCAGTATTCGTCCGGCTCCTCGACCGCCCAGACCAACACCTTCGGCGGCTCGATCTCGCTGGGCTTCTTCGGCGACTCGGCCACCGGCGACATCGGCGCGTCCGGCTCCATTTCCAACACCAGCGAGAAGTCGCGAGGCAGCAGCGCCGGCCGATCGACCGACACCGGCTCCCAGTACTCCAACGCCAGTTCCATGGCGCTCAAGGACTGGGGCGCCTATGCCCAGCTCGATTCCACCGCCACCATCCCGACCTGGGTCTATGGCCAGGAATATCCCTGGAACCTCATCCAGTTCCGCAAC
>JANPKF010000505.1:0-4816 GCA_031425895.1 Caulobacteraceae bacterium
TTGCCGAACACCACATAGCTGGCCCCGGACGCCAGCCCGTTTGGCGACGCCAGTTTGGCCCCGATGATCAGGTCGGCATAGCCGTCGCCGTTGACGTCTCCCGCGGAGGCGACGGAGAAGCCGCTGTAGTCATATGAGGCCTCGCCGTTTACCTGGAACCCGTTGCTCCCGTCGAGCGCCGAGAGGTCCAGGTTAGCGGCGAAACCCGAGGCCCGGCCGAACACCACATAGCTCGCGCCGGATACGGGGCCGTTCGGGTCTGCGCCGTCGCTTCCGATAATCAGGTCATCGTAGCCATCGCCGTTGACGTCCCCGGCGCCGGCAACGGAGCGGCCGCTGAAATCAAACGTGGCTTCGCCCGGCACACGGAACCCGTTGGTCCCGTCGAGCGTGGACAGGTTGAAACTGGCGGCAAAGCCTGAAGCCCGGCCGAACACCACATAGCTGGCGCCGGAATAGGACCCGTTCGGGTCCGCCTGGGGCGCGCCGATGATCAGGTCATCGTAGCCGTCGCCGTTGACGTCGCCGGCAGAGGCGACCGAAAACCCGCTGACGTCCCCCCCGGCGACGCCGTTGATCTGGAAACCGTTGGTTCCGTCGAGGGCGCTGAGTTCGAACACGGCGGGGAAGGGCATGGGGTCGCTCCAGGGTCTGGCCCGGAGAATGACCGGCCACGGACCGTCAGGGTGCCGCCCGCCGTCCCCGGGCGGCAGTGGAGTAATCGGCGCCTATTCAGGCGCTGGGAGCATCGGTGATCCACTGGCCCACCTACACTTCCAGGTCGCAGGAATTTGAATCAGAGGCCTGCGCCTCAACCCTTGATGGCCGCGATACTGACCGACGATCTCCCCGGCCAGTCAGGGCCCGCTATCGGCGCCGCCGTCGCGGGTGTAGGAAAGCGCATCTATTTCGGCCGGGGGGGCCGTCGACATGCTGGACCCGACCTGGCTGGAGAGCGCCGAAAGCGCCGCCAGGGCCAGCATGGAAGCCTCTATGCTGGCGCAGATCGCCGGCCGACCGGGATTCCGCAGTCTCATGAAGCCCTGGGTGCAGACCTGGCAGGTCCGCGGCGATGACAGCGCCATGCTGGCCCGCACCCTGCGCGATGTCGGCCGCTTCCTGACCGGCATCTGGGCGATCCAGCTCCACGCCACGCCTGGCGGCCTGACCCTGGCGCGGCTGGCGGACTTGCTGAAGCGCAGCGGGTTCTCCGGCCCGGGTCGCGCCCGCTCGATCCTGATCTTCCTGCGCTTCATCGGCTACATCGAGCCGGCGCCGGGCGGCGGCGATGGCCGGGCTCGCCAGTTTGCCCCGACCGCGCGGATGCTGGCAGCCTTCCGAATGCGCGTCCTCCGTGACCTGAACGTCTTCTGGCCCGTCGACCCCGCCATCCTCGCCGTCGGCCGCCATCTGGATCGGGACGAGGTGCTGGAGGCCTACATGGCCGGGATCGGCGAGGTGACCGGCGAGGCTTTCGAGGCCTACAGGCCTGACGGGCCGACGCTGGACGTGATTTCCCAGCGATTTGGCGGCATGGCCGTGCTCGCCGAAGTGATCCTGTCTACCCCGCAGGACCGCACATTCCCGCCAGAGGGGCCGCTGCCGGTCACCCTGGCCGGACTGGCGCGAACCTGCCACATCTCCCGGCCCCAGGTGCGGGCAACCCTGGCGGCGGCAGAGACGTCGGGTTTCCTCGACCTCTCGCCTGACGGCCGCTATCGGTTGACCGAGCAGTTGACGCAGCACCTCGACATGCTGCTGGCCGGTACGCTGGTCGTCGTCGGCTATGCGGCCCGTCGAGCACTCACCGTTGTGACGGCCGAAGACGCCCTTGATCCCCGGACCAAATTCGTCTGATCTCCACCCCCTAAGCTGTTCGGGACCCGTACATGACATTTGCCTGGAAGACGGCGGCCTCCGCCGTCGCGCTGTCGGCCTTGCTTGCCGCCTGCGCCACCACCGGCGGGGCTACGCCCGCCGCCAAGCCGCCGGAAAAAGCCGACAACAAGCCCCTGCCGGCCGGCGCGGGCGGCAAGGGTGATGCGGTGGCCTTCGCCTCGACCTACCGCCCCCTGCCCGGCCGGCCGACGGCCATCGTCGGGGCGACGGTGCTGACCGCCGACGGGCGGCAGATCGACAATGGCGTGGTGATCTTCGGCGACGGCAGGCTGATCGCCGTCGGCGGTCCGGACACCGCCATACCGGCCGGCTACGATGTGATCGACGGCAAGGGCAGGTATGTCACCCCCGGCATCATCGACGCCCACAGCCACCTGGGCGTCTACCCCTCGCCCGGCGTCAGCGCCCGCAGCGACGGCAATGAGGGGACCGATCCCAACACCGCCCAGGTCTGGTCGGAACATTCGATCTGGCCGCACGACCCCGGCTTCAACCGGGCCCGGGCCGGCGGGGTGACCACCCTGATGATCCTGCCGGGCAGCGCCAACCTGTTCGGCGGCCGGTCGGTGACCGTGCGCAACGTGCCGTCCGTCACCATGCAGGGCATGAAGTTCCCGAACGCCCCCTACGGCCTGAAGATGGCCTGCGGCGAGAACCCCAAGCGCGTCTACGGGGGCAAGGGCCGTTCGCCCTCGACCGCGATGGGCAACGTCTTCGGCTTCCGCAAGGCCTGGATCGACGCGGCCGACTACCGCCGCAAGTGGGATGACTACAACGCCAAGAAGGACAAGGGCGAGAAGGCCGACGCGCCGAAGCGCGACCTGCAGATGGAGACCCTTGCCGGCGTCCTGCGCGGCGAAATCCTGGTTCAGAACCACTGCTATCGCGGCGACGAGATGGCCGTGATGATCGATATCGCCAAGGAATTCGGCTACAAGATCACCATGTTCCACCACGCCAACGAGGCCTACAAGGTCGGCCCGTTGCTGAAGGAGAACGACATCTGCTTCGCCACCTGGGCCAGCTGGGCGGCGTTCAAGATGGAGAGCCTGGACGGCATCGAGGCCAATGCGGCCATCGCCTACAAGGCCGGCGCCTGCACCGTCATCCACTCCGACGACGAGACCATCACCCAGCACCTGAACCAGGAAGCGGCCCTGGCCATGGCGTCCGGCAACCGCATCGGGTTCGGCATCACTGACGCCGAGGCCATCGCCTGGATCACCGCCAACCCGGCGAAAGCCATGGGCATCGCCGACCAGACCGGCAGCCTGACGGTCGGCAAGCGCGCCGACGTCGTGCTGTGGAGCGGCAATCCGTTCAGCGTCTATTCGCAGGCCGAGAAGGTCTTCATCGACGGCGCCCTGACCTACGACCGGCGCGATCCGCGCTTCCAGCCCAAATCCGACTTCGAACTCGGCCAGCCCGGTGAAGGGGCCTTCCACCCATGAGAACCCTCCTCCTCGCCTCCAGCACGCTGATTGGCGCCGCGCTGCTGATCGCCGGCCCCGCCGCCGCCCAGACCTTCGCCATCACCAACGCCCGCATCGAAACGGTCGGTCCGGCCGGCACGATCGCCAACGGCACCATCGTCATCAAGGACGGCAAGATCGCCGCCGTCGGGGCCGGGGTTCAGGCCCCGGCCGGCGCCACGGTGATCGACGCCAAGGGCGGCGTCGTGACGCCGGGCTTCATCGCCGTGTCGTCGAACCTGACGGTCTCGGAAGTCTCCGCCGTGCAGTCCACGCGGGACGACCGCTCGGGCAAGCTCTCGGCCGGCTTTGACATCCAGTACGGGGTCAATCCCAACTCGACGATGATCCCCTGGGCCCGCCAGGCCGGCCTGACCCGGGCCGTGGCCACGCCGGTCCTGAGCGGCGGCGGCGGCGGTCACCATCACGACGACAGCGGCGCCGAGGAGACCGCCGGCGGTGGCGGCGGGGCCGGCGACGGCGATCCCCACCTGTTCGCAGGCCAGGCGGCCGTCGTCTCGCTCGCCTCGGGCCAGACCGACCTGCTGGTCCGCGCCAAGGCGGCCGTGGTGCTCGACATGGGCGAAGCCGGGGCCGAGGCCGCCGGCTCGCGCGGCGCGGCCATGGTGCTGGTCCGCTCGGCCTTCGAGGACGCCCGCGCCTACTCCCGCAACAAGGCCGCCTACGACCGTGGCGAGACGCGCGAGTTCGGCCTGTCCCGCATCGACCTTGAGGCCCTCGTGCCCGTGGTCCAGGGACGCACGCCGCTGCTGGTCCGGGTCAGCCGCGCCTCGGACATCCTGCAGGTCCTCAAGATGGCCCGCGAGGAAGGCGTCAGCGTCATCCTCGAGGGCGCCGAAGAGGCCTGGCTGGTGGCTCCGCAGATCGCCGCCGCCAAGGTGGCCGTGATCGTCGACGCCCAGCGCAACCTGCCCAGCAGCTTCGAAACCCTGGCCGCCCGCCTCGACAACGCCGCCCGGCTTCAGGCCGCCGGTGTCACGGTGGCCATCATCGGCAGCCGCGACCAGAACAACCTGCGCCAGGCCCGGCTCAATGCAGGCATGGCGGTGTCCTACGGCCTGACCTACCAGCAGGGCCTGGCCTCGCTGACCATCAACCCGGCGAAGATCTGGAAGATGGACGGCCAGGTCGGCAGCCTGGAGGTCGGCAAGGTCGCCGATGTCGTGGTCTGGACCGGCGATCCGCTGGAAACCTCCACCTGGCCGACAGATGTCTTCATCAGCGGTCAGCGCCAGCCGGCGGACGTGCGCGCCTTTGAACTGCGCGACCGCTACGCCGCCCAGCCGGGGGCCTATCCGCAGGCCTATACCAAGCCGTGACCCGTGCCCTCGCCCTGACTGCCGCGCTCCTGCTCACGGCCTCGCCTCTCGCGGCGCAGGAGACGAGCCAGTGGAAGGTTGTCGGGGCGCCGGGCGAGGCGGTGT
>JANPKF010000506.1:0-1709 GCA_031425895.1 Caulobacteraceae bacterium
TCGGAAGGGGCGGCGATCGGCGTTGCTGAGTCGCGCGTGTCCAAACGAAAACGCCCGCCATGCGGCGGGCGTCTCGAATTCAATGCGGGTCGAATCAGGCGGCGACGGCCGCCGTGAGGGTGGCTTCCTGCGGGTCGCGCAGCACATAGCCGCGGCCCCAGACGGTTTCGATGTGGTGTTGGCCGCCGCTGGCCGTGGCCAGCTTCTTGCGCAGCTTGCAGATGAAGACGTCGATGATCTTCAGCTCGGGCTCGTCCATGCCGCCGTAGAGGTGGTTGAGGAACATCTCCTTGGTCAGGGTCGTGCCCTTGCGCAGGGAGAGCAGCTCCAGCATCTGGTATTCCTTGCCGGTCAGGTGGACGCGGCTGCCGGCCACTTCGACCGTCTTGGCGTCCAGGTTGACCGCGATCTCGCCGGTGTTGATGACCGCCTGGGCGTGGCCCTTGGAGCGACGGACCACCGCGTGGATGCGGGCGACCATCTCGTCCTTGTGGAAGGGCTTGGTCATGTAGTCGTCGGCGCCGCCGCCGAGCGTCTTGACCTTGGTGTCGATCTCGGCCGAGCCCGACAGGATCATGATCGGGGTGTTGATCTTGCCGTTGCGCAGGGTGCGCAGGACGTCCATGCCGCTCATGTCGGGCAGGTTGAGGTCCAGCAGGATGAGGTCGTAGTCGTAGATCTTGCCCAGATCGACGCCTTCCTCACCGAGGTCCGTCGTGTAGACGTTGAACCCCTCGGACTTGAGCATGAGCTCGATCGTTTGCGCGGTCGCGCTGTCGTCCTCGATCAGTAGAACCCGCATCAAATTTCTCCCCGCGCCCAGCGGCCGTTCAAAATCTTGCACCGGGCGGAATCCGCCGCCCTTGCTCGCCGTTAACTTCCGGCGAGGTCGGTTTAAGACTGGTTAATGGTGAACGGCCCGTTGGAAAGAATCGTTAAGCTGATTTGCGAATCGGGGGCAACCGGGTGATTCCGCAACAGGAGTCCAGCTTGCGTTGACTCTTTCGTGATCGACCGTTCGAGGGTCTCGAAACCCTTGTGGCACGGGGGTTGGGCAGGGTTGTGGCGCCGAAGACTCACGAACAGGGCGCGTCGCTTTGACTCATTCGGCTCGGCGACGGGATGTCGCGGGATAAATTAAGGGTCAGGCTGCCGGCTTGGGAAACACGCCGGCCCGCCAGAGCGAAGAGGCGGGGCTCTTGCCGATCTTTCCGCCGATCCAGTCGGCGGTTTCGATCAGCCTGTTAAGGTCGAGGCCGGTTTCGAAGCCGGCGCGCTCCAGCATGTAGACGAGATCCTCGGTGCCGATGTTGCCGGTGGCGTTCGGCGCGAAGGGGCAGCCGCCGAGGCCGCCGACGGAGGCGTCGAGGACGTCGACCCCGGCCTCGACGCCGGCGAAGGCGTTGGCCAGGCCGGTGTTGCGGGTGTCGTGGAAATGCAGGCGAAGCTTCGTGTCGCCCACCACGTGGCGGACGGCCTCGACGCGCTTCCTGACGGTCCAGGGATCGGCGACGCCGATGGTGTCGGCCAGGGCGATCTCGTCGACGCCGAGGGCGGCGCCGGCGCGGGCGATGGAGACGACGGTGTCGAGCGGCACCTCGCCGTCGAAGGGGCAGCCGAAGGCGACCGAGACGGTCAGGGTGATCGGCGGGCCGCCGCCCGCGGCCTTGCTGGCGGCGATGGCGGCCAAGGTGTTCAGCTGTTCTTCG
>JANPKF010000507.1:0-1695 GCA_031425895.1 Caulobacteraceae bacterium
GAAATACATCTCGCCGCGCAGGCCGGAGAAGATGAAGCCGTTGGCGACGATGCAGCTGTTCGGCTGATCCAGCGGCTCGATCTCGAAATAGCGCATCGAGCGGAACCAGAGGCCGCGGTTCTCGGCCCAGACCAGCTGTGAATAGGGCTGCCAGTCGCCGACGCGGGTGGCGGCGCGGCGTTCGGGGAGGTCGCCGATCCGTTCGGTCAGGGCGATGTCGGCGCCGAAGGCGATCGTGCCTTCAAGCCCGGTCTCGATCGGATTCCAGCGGTCCCAGCCCGGCAGATCCGCGATCAGGTCCCAGATCTGGTCCGGGGTGGCGCGCACGCCGATGCGGCGCTCGATACGGGCGATGTCCATACGCCCGATCTGCCACGCCTTTTGGACCGGGAAAAGGCCCGGAGGCGCTCGAAGCGGTCAGCGGTTGCCTTCGGGACCGGGCTGGGACGCGGGCGGGGTCTCGGGCGAGGGCGTTTCATCGCGGTCGGGCAGGTCCGGCGGCCCGGCGCGCAGGACCGGATTGAGGAAACACAGGGCCGTCGCCACCGCCAGCATCAGGGCGTTGGCGATGAATGGCGCGGGCTCGGAGAGTTCATACAGGGCTACCCCGATGACCGGTGGCGCGAGGAAGCTGAGTCCGGCCAGCGACATCATCAACCCGGCGACGGCACCCTGTTCATGCGGCCCGACCGAGAGCGATGAACCCGCGGTGAAGCCGGGTCGGGCGAAACCGATGCCCATCGACACCACCGCATAGCCGACCACCACCCCGTAATAGCCGGGCGAGGCGATGCTCATCAGATTTCCGACAAGGGCCAGACCCGCGCCCCAGCGCATCAGGGCGGCCGGCTGGAGTTTCAACAGGGGGATCAGGCCCCACTGCACCATCAAGGTCGCGGCCGCGCCGGCCAGCATGGCGATGCTGATGAAGGGCTGGGCCGCGCGTGCACCCACGCCGGTGACCGCCATCTCGTCAATGATGTGAAAGCCCAGCACCGAGATATTCACCGCCTGGGCCCCGGTGATCAGCAGGCCGTACAGCAGATAATCCCGCACCCTCGGATCCTTCCACAGACCCTTGCCGGCATCGCCCTGGCGACCGCTCCGGGAGGGGGTGCGCACCACCTCGCCGCTGGGCAGTTTGCGCCAGACCACGAACAACACCGCCGCGCCGAACAGGGCGAAGACGTACATCGGTCCCGCCAGGCCGACCAGGGGCAGGATGAAAAGGGGCGCCAGCGCCGGGCCGACGACGGTGCCCAGGCCCTGGGCAGAGGCCAGCAGCGACATGGCCTGGGTCCGCTGCTCCGGGGTGGTGCGGTCGGCGACATAGGCCTGGGAGGCGATCGGCGCGGCCGAACCGGCCACGCCGTAGACGGTGCGGGCCACGGCCATGAGGGCGAAGGCCAGACCCGCGCCCAGCCACTGCTCGAGGCCCGAGGTCGCGGCCAGGCCGAAGCCGGTCATCGACACCACGAAGCCGCCCAGTCCGATCAGGATGACCCGCTTGCGCCCCAGGGTGTCGGACAGCCGCGCCCAGAAGGGGGAGGCCACGGTCCACAGCAGCGCCGAAATCGCGAACGCCCCGGCGACCAGGGTGTCGGACAGGCGAAACTCACGGCCGATGGCCGGCAGTACGGTCTGCAGCCCCATGTTTCCGGCGGCCGCGATCAGGCTGACGGCGAACAGAAGGGC
>JANPKF010000508.1:0-2193 GCA_031425895.1 Caulobacteraceae bacterium
GCCTTCCGACAGCAGGATGATCTTCTTGCCATCGGGGAATTCGATGTGGTGGACCTGCGGCTTGATCTCGTCCCACTTGAAGTTCTTCAGGCCGGAGACCTGAATTTCCGAGTCGAAGTGACCGATGTTGCAGACGATGGCGTTGTTCTTCATCGCCCGCATGTGGTCGACGGTGATGACGTCCTTGTTCCCCGTCGCGGTGACGAAGATGTCGGCGCGGCCGGCGCTGTCGTCCAGGGTCTGGACTTCATAGCCTTCCATCGCCGCCTGCAGGGCGCAGATCGGGTCGATCTCGGTGACGATGACGCGGGCGCCGCCCTGGCGCAGCGAAGCGGCCGAGCCCTTGCCGACGTCACCGTAGCCGCAGACCACCGCGACCTTGCCCGACAGCATCACGTCGGTGCCCCGGCGGATGGCGTCGACCAGGCTTTCGCGGCAGCCGTACAGGTTGTCGAACTTCGACTTGGTGACGCTGTCGTTGACGTTGATGGCCGGGAACGGCAGCTCGCCGGCGGCGGCCATCTGGTAGAGGCGGTGAACGCCCGTGGTGGTTTCTTCCGACACGCCGGTGATGGCGTCGCGGATGGCGCTGTAGAAGCCGGGCTTCTCGGCGATGTACTTCTTCATCACCGCGAACAGGGCTTCTTCTTCCTCGTTCTGCGGGTTGGCCAGGACGCTGATGTCCTTCTCGGCCTTGGGGCCCAGAACGCAGAGCAGGGTGGCGTCGCCGCCGTCGTCGAGGATCAGGTTCGGGTAGCCGCCGTCAGGCCACTCGAAGATCTTGTGGGCGTATTCCCAGTACTCGACCAGGGTCTCGCCCTTCAGGGCGAAGACCGGGGTGCCGGTGGCGGCGATGGCCGCGGCGGCGTGGTCCTGGGTCGAGAAGATGTTGCAGCTGGCCCAGCGCACTTCGGCGCCCAAGGCCTGCAGGGTCTCGATCAGCACGGCCGTCTGGATGGTCATGTGCAGGCTGCCGGCGATCCTGGCGCCCTTCAGCGGCTGGTCCTTGCCGAACTCCTCGCGCACGGCCATCAGCCCGGGCATTTCGGTCTCGGCGATGGCGATTTCCTTGCGGCCGAAGTCGGCCAGCGAGATGTCTCGCACGATGTAGTCGGCCACGGAGTGCTCCTTGAGGCGAAGATGGATTGCCGCCGTCTATAGCGGCGGCGCCCTCCAGTAGCAACCGGATATAAAGATATCCTTATATGCCGCCGATCGCCTTCCGGCAGCGCTCCCGCCCCGTCTTGTCCAGTCCCTCGGCCAGCCGCGCCGTGCGCAGGGGTTTGCGCAGCTTTCCCTCGGGTTGAAACCGGATCATCCGCTCAGCCTTGCCGTCCTGCACACGCAGCACATAGGCCACCCGCGAATCCCCTGGCTCGCCGGCCTCCCGCTTGATGATCCTCATCCCCTCGCGCAGGCCGGCGGCAAAGGCGGGGCTGGCCGGATCGAGCCCCGTCACCACCCCGGCCGCACCGGTCTTCTCGACATCCCAGCCGCGCGCGAACTCCGCCACCTGCGCCGTCGAGATGCTGACGCAGCCGTCGAACCAGTCGCCGTCCATCGCCAGAACCTCGCCGGCGTCGATATAGCGGGCGATGTCCTCCTGCGGATCCAGCCCCCGGGCCGTCAGCATCGCCGTCAGCGCCGGGCGGGCTTCCGGCAGATCCGCCGGCGATTTGACCGCCCGCACCTGGTTGCGCAATCCCAGCACCACGTTGTCCAGATCGATCCGCCCCCCGCTCTCGCGCCTTAGTCGCTCGTCCCAATGCATGGCCATGAAGGCCCCGCGCCGATAGGGCACGCGCTGGGCATCGCGCTGGCTCCAGAACTGCGCCGCCACCTGGGCGTTGGGCCAGGCCCGGGCCGAGGAGTCATCATACTCGCGGAAGGCGTCGTTGAGGGCGGCGACATACCGCTCCAGGGTCCAGACCCCGCCTCGTACCTGAGTGCGCCAGGCATAGAAGTCGGTGAAACCCTCGCTGATCCAGTAGTCGATCTGCTCGGGGTCGGGCATCCGGACGATCTCGCCCGGGATCCAGCTGTGAATATGCTCATGGCCGAGGATGCCGCCCAACTCGTCCTCGACGTCGCCCCGTGTAGAAAACAGCGCGAACGCATCGGTCCGCCCCGTGCCGCCCACCGACTTCCAGCCCGGCGGCGCATCGATGGGGATCAGGGTGACCAGGAAGGGTC
>JANPKF010000509.1:0-17129 GCA_031425895.1 Caulobacteraceae bacterium
TCAGCGGGGCCAGGTTGCGAACGTTGAAGGTCGCGATCGTCAGACGGTCGAGGTTCTCCTCGATGGTCGTCACTTCCTTCACCAGCGTGCTGGCGTTGAAGGTCACCGCCTGGGTGACGTTGACGTCGTAGAAGCCCTGGCCGTAGCTGACGATGCCGGTGACATCGCCGCCGACCACGGTCTGGCCGGTGCTGGTGATGGCGCCGATAGAGCCGCCCAGCGCCTCGTCATCGAGTTGGATCCGCTCGGGGTTGAAGTCGAAAATCTTGTCGGCCGGCAGGGTGCCGTTGCCGCTCTCGTCACTGATGGTCAGGCCGCCGCGGTCGTTGGCGCTGGCGTTGGCGCCGACGTCCATGGTCACCATGACTTCGCCGAACGAGGACTTGAACGGGCTGGTGGTGTGGACGTCCTGCAGGGTGACCCGCATGCCTTCCAGGCTTTCCCAGAAGTCGACGCCGTCGACGGTCGGGTCAAAGGCGTTGGTCGTCGAGCCGAGGTTGACCAGCGGCGGCGTGTAGTCGGCGCCGTTGGCAGTGTCGCCGATCATGATCGCCGTCGGTAGGGTCTGGTTCGTGGCCAGGACCTGCGTGCTGGTAACAGTGACTAGCTCGGTCAGGGTCAGGTTGGCGGCGCCGCCTGGGGCGAATTCGCTGACCGTGGCGGAGACGCGGATCAGGTTGCCGACGACGATTTCCGGACCGACCGGGGTGTTGGTGAAAACGTAGATGCCGTCGGAGGTGTTGCGGTTGCCGTCTCCGCTGGTGTCCTGAATCCAGTAGCCGTTGCCGTCCTTGTCGATGGCCGTGACGACGCCGATGGTGGTGACCTGCTGGCCGTTGAAGGCGCTGACGTGGTTGTCGCCCTGGATGGCGTAGATGCGGGTGACGTCGTCGTTGATGATCGTCCCGACCGCCGCGCCGTCGCCGATCGTCGTCGCGCCGACGGTGTTCTGGATATTGCTGATCTCGACGGAGATCGTCTCGTCAGCCTCGATCGTCACGTCGCCGTTGATGGTCACGGTGACCGTCTGGGTCAGGGGGCCGCCGTTGGTGAAGGTGACCGTCCCGCCGCTGACCGCCTGGTAGTCGCTGCCGGCCGTGGCCGTGCCGCCGACCACAGTGTTGAAGTCGAGAGTGAAGGCGCTGTTCTCGTCGGTGCGGGTGACCGTGAAGGTCATCGTCGTCGTGCCGGCGTCGCCTTCCAGGATGCTGACGTCGCCGATCGAGACGGTCGGCGGGAAGTCATCGTTGGTGATCGTGCCGACGCCCTGCGCGTCGGTGACGGTGGCGACGCCGACGGTGTTCACGACGTTGGAGAGGTTCAGGAAGAAGCTCTCGGCATTCTCGATGGCGAGATCGCCGTTGACCGTGATGCTGACCGTTTGGGTCAGGGCGCCGCCCTGGGCGAAGGTCAGGGTGTTGGTCGCCGCGACATAGTCGTTGTTGCCGGTCATGGCCGTGCCGTCGGCGGTGGCGTAGTCGACCGTGAAGGCGCCTTCGTTGCTGGTCCGGGTGACCGTGAAGGTCAGGATGCTGGTCCCGCTGTCGCCCTCCGTGATCGAGACGTCATTGACGCTGACGCTGGAAGCGCCGGTGTCGGCGACGTTGACCGAGACGTTGTCGATGCCGATCTCGTCACGCGCGCCCGAGCCGGTCGTGGCCGTGTGAGCCCAGCGCAGGTACAGGAAACCGCCGTTGGCGACCGACCCGCCCGTCAGGGCGATGCCACTGTTGGTGATGCTGGTGAACGAGGTGCTGTCGGCGGCTACGGGCGTGGTCAGCTGCAGGGCAGAGATGGTGGTGAAGGTCACCCCGTCGGTCGACCAGGCGAAGTTCATGACATCGGAACGCGCGTCGTTGTTCCGGTAGATCCAGTTGAAGTCGACCGTGATGCCGGTCCAGGCCGCGCCCGAGGTGTTGGCCAGGCGCAAGGTGACATTGCTGGTCCCCTCGAAGAAGTCGGTGCCCGACGGCTGGAACGCCAGGCCGCGACCGGCGCCGACCGGCGCCGCATACATCCCGCCTGTGGTCGTGTTGGTGGAGGCGGGCAGGATGCCACGCCCGTAGTCACCGGCTCCGACCGTACCGCCGTAGCCCGGCTGAGCGTCGCTCATGCCTGTGATCAGCCAGACCGTGGAATTCAGCGTGCCCGTGGAGGGGGTGGTTTGCGCCACCGGAGCCAGGCCCGTGCCGGTGTAGGCGTCAAAGGTCTCGGTGAAGATAAGGGTCATTGGGACGCTCCACGACAGCATGCCTTCGGCCTCTGGCCGGGGCGGAATTGGATGTGAGTTTGAACGGGCTGGTCAGGGCCGGCGCAGACGTGCGGCGAGATCGAACTCGTCATGTATCGGTACGCCCCCACGCGAAAGCCAGAACTTAACAACCCCTTAAGGGCGCACCATGACAACGAGACGACGAAAGAGTCGAATCGATTCAGACGTCTGCGCGCAATCCTTCCACCGGCGTTTGGTAAACCGCCCCGAAACGGGCGCCGGCTTCGCCTTTCGCGCGAAAGTGCGCCTCTTGATCGATCACCTGGGCATCACCGAGGCCGATTTCGCGGCCGCCAGGGCCTGCCTTCCGCCGCCTTGGCAGGGCGAAGGCTTGAAGACGGGACAGGTTGAATTCAGCGATTTCAATCTGTTCCGGTTTCCCTTCCGGTCCTCAGGGACTAAGTCCGCTCCATGACCGTCTTCGGCACCCTGAACCTCGCCATCATGATCTCCGTCCTCGCCTGCTGCATCGGCGGCGTGATGGGCGGCCTTCGCATCGCCAGGCCCCGGGCGCTGAAAGCGCGCGGCCGCGCCGATGAGCGGGCCTTCGGCGGCATGATGATCCTGGCCCACGCCGGCGCCGCCATGGGACTGGGCTATGCGCCCAGCATCGGCCGGATGATGGCCGCCGCCATCGCCCTGGGCTGGCTTGGGGCGGCGGCCGGACGGCTCGCCTCCCTCATCCTCGACCGGCAGAAAGACCCGATGCTGCGCCAGGCGCTGATCCTGGAACTGCTGATGGCCCTGGCGCTCGCCCTGCCCTGGCTGGGCCTGGGCGCCGCCAGCTTTGGCGGCGCGATCGACGTCTGACGACCGTCAGGCGGGCTGGAATTCCGAGGTCGCAAGCTTGAGCCGGTGCAGCACGGCCTCGGCCACCAGGCTGAGCGGCCGGTCCAGACGGTGCAGCACCGCCACCTCCCAGGGCGAGGCCGAGGTGAAGGCGGCGGCGTGGATCGTCAGATCACGGAAGGCCATCTCCTCGGCGATCTCCTGATCGACGAGGGCGACCATGCCCGAGGCGATAGCCATGGCCACCGCCCCCCGTTGGGTCAGCACCTCCAGCCGTGAACGGATCGGCACCGCCTGGCGGGCGAAGACCTGCTTCAGCGTATCGCGGTAGGGGCTGGGATGGGACAGCATGACCATCTCGACGTCAGCCAAATCGGCGACATCAAGCTCGCTGCGGTTGGCCAGCGGATGATCCACCCGCATCACCACCATCAGCCGACGACGGCCGAGCGGGTGCACCCGCATCTGGGCATGGGGTGAAAAGGGCCCCATCAGGACGGCGACATCGGCTGTCTCGAGCAGCACGCGGCGCAGGGCCTCGTCCTGCGGCCAGGCCTCGACCCGCACGCTGAGCTCCGGCGCCTCGGCGGCGAGAGCCCCGACCGCCCGGGCAACCAGGCCCTCGGCGTAGAGCGGGATGGTGGCGACGACGAGATTGCCCTTCATGCCGTTGCGGATCGCGTCGGCGGCGACGGCGATGCGATCGAGACCGGCGAAACTGCGCCGCACCTCCTCGGCCAGCAGAGCCCCTTCGGCCGTCGGTCGCATGCCGAAGCGGCCGCGCTCGAACAGGGTCAGGCCAGTGCGCGCCTCCAGGCTCGCGATGGCCTTGGTGATGGCCGGCTGGGTCATGCCGAGCCGGTCGCCGGCCAGGGTCGCGGAGCCGGACTCCATGACCGCCTGGAAGGCCTCCAGCGATTTGGGATCAAGTTTTTCCATCGACGCCACGCCACCCGCACGACCCCACCCCGGGGCGAGATCACGGTTATCCATTCCGGGCGGGAATGTCAGCGGTCGAATTTGAGTTCGATCGGGGGTCAGTCATGCCGCCAGCATGGGCGACCTCCCTGCCTGCCAAGAGGTACCGAATCTGGCCTCACTCCGCCCGGCCAGTTGCGCGGACGTCTCCTATCCACCCTGGAGGCGACGGCGGGCCTCGCTTTTCGGGGTGGAACGCGGTCCATTGCGGCTGTGCTCATCAATCTGATCCGCAACCGCCTCGACCCCTGGCTGGCCCGGCCCGATCCGGGCGCGCCGGGGTTGAGGCAGGTGCAGGACCTGGCGATCCCCGGCCCGGCCGGCCCTCTCGCCGCCCGCCTCTATCGCGCGCCGGTTGCCGACGGCCTGCTGGTCTTCCTGCACGGCGGCGGCCTGGTCTGCAGCAGCCTGGCCACCCACGACGGGGTCTGTCGCCGCCTGGCGGCCGGGGCCGACCTCGACGTCCTGGCCGTCGACTACCGACTGGCCCCGGAACACCCCTACCCCGCCGCCCATGACGACGCCGAGGCGGCCGTCGCCTTCGCCGCCACCACCCTGCTTCCGCGCCGGCTGCTGGCCGGGGGCGACTCGGCTGGCGGCCTGCTGGCCGTCGCCGCCGCCCGCCGGAGCGCCCGCGCCGGCCGCCCCCTGGACGGCCTTGCCCTCTTCTACCCCCTGCTGGCCCTGGATCCGGTCGAGGACGACCCGCGCCTGTTCCGCCGCAGCCGCGCCTGGATGCGCCGTCAGTACGCGGAGGGCCGGACGGCCCTGGCCGACGACCTGGCCTTCCCGCTCGCCGCCGAGCTGCCTCCGACCTTCATCGCCAGTGGCGGCCGCGATCCAACCCGGCTGGACGCCAGACGCCTGATCGCCGCCGCCCCCCGGATCAGCCATCATCTCGAGCCGGCCGCCACGCACGGCTTCCTGAACCTGGCCGCCGTCTCACGCCGCGCCGCCGCTCAGTCTGACCGCGCCATCGCCGCCCTGAAGGCGGCCTTCGCCCCATAGAAAAAGGGCGGCCCGGGTTACCCCGGACCGCCCGATCTCATCGCAGGGTTCTAGAGGACTAGAACTTGCTGCGCAGGGTCACGCCCACGACCCGCGGGGCGCCCAGGAAGGCGTCGTAGGTCGAGATGTTGGCGTCAGCCGCGGCGTTGTAGGGGTTGGAGGTGTCGACCTGGAAGGGGCCGTTGAAGGCCACCTGGATGTAGTCCTTGTCGAACAGGTTGCTGGCGAACAGTTCGACCGTCCACAGGCCGTCCTGGCTGCCCAGGCCCAGGCGAGCGTTCACCAGGGTGAAGGCTTCCTGTTCCTTGACCGGGTGCAGGTCCGAACCGGTGTTGTAGTCGCTGGTGTACTTCATCGAGACGTTGCCCTTGAAGACCAGCGACGAGCCGATTTCACGCTCGTAGCTGGTGGCCAGCGAGGCCGACCATTCCGGCGCGAACGGGGCGGTGGCCCCGGGCAGGCGGAAGATGCCGTTGAACTTCGACGGATCGGTCAGGTCGAGCGCGTCGAAATCGCCGAACTCGGTCTTCGCGTAGGTCACGCCGCCCTGGAAGGTCAGGCCTTCGATCGGCGAGAACCACAGGAAGTCAGCGTCGACGCCGGTCGAGGTCAGCTCGGGGATGGATTCCACGATGAAGGCCGTGCCGACGAAGGTGTTCAGCTGGAAGTCGGTGTATTCCTGGTAGAACAGGGTGGCGTTCAGCATCAGGCTGTTGCTGAGCCACTTGGTCTTGATGCCCAGCTCGTAGGAGTCGGCCTGTTCACCATCGAAGCTGGTGTCCGGGTTCGGCTGGAAGTCGACCGGCTGGGTGGTGTTGACGCAGGCCAGGCCGGCAATCGTGGTGGTCGTGCGACCGCCGAACGGGCAGGCGATGTTGACGCGGTCGAGGTTGAAGCCGCCCGACTTGTAGCCACGGGCGTACGAACCGTAGAGCATCACGTCTTCGGAGATGTCCCACGCCAGCTTCAGGGTGCCGGTCAGTTCTTCTTCGCTGCGGTCCTGGCTGTAGACGCCCAGCGCGTCGAAGTCGTTGTTCTGGGCGTTGAGGCAAAGGCCGCCGACGATGCTCGTCGCCGCCGCCGTGCCGACGATGCCGGCCAGGCCCAAGAACGCCGCTTCACCCTGGTCACAGGACGAACCCGTGGTGGTGTAGTCGGTGGTCAGGGTCTTGTCCGACCAGGTGTAACGCAGGCCGGCCGTCAGCTTCAGGCCTTCGGTGATGGCCCAGGTGTTGTCGGTGAAGATGGCGAAGGTTTCGTCTTCCTGGGCGTAGCGGTCATCCGCACCGTTGCCGACCTGGTAGACGTTGGCCGGCGTCAGGCCGATCAGGCCGGGAGCGCCGCCGAGCACGCGGGTCGCGAAGTAGGCGTAGTAGTCCGAGCCGTAGTTCAGGCGCGAGCGGCTATCGAGGTCTTCCTTGGCGTAGAAGGTGCCGACCAGCCAGTTGACCGGACCCATTTCGCCGTTGGCGCGGAATTCCTGGCTGAACTGGGTGAACTCGACGAAGTTGGTGCCGTCGTCAGGACGGTAGACCAGGTCGGCGGCGGTGAAGTCGCTGTCCTGGCCGGTTTCGGCCTTCCAGTTACGGCCGGCGGTGATCGAGGTCAGGGCGATGCCGTCCAGCACGTCCCAGTTCACTTCGAGCGAGTAGCCCTTGTCCTGGATGAACTGGCGGGTCGAGCGGTTGCCGTAGGCCTGGCGGCTGAAGACGTTCTCGTTGGTGTTGGCGTTGATGCCGCCGGGCTGGACCTGGTTGATGAAGGCGGCGCGGCTGTTGGCGGCGTTGCCGACCTGCAGTTGGGTGGCCAGGCAGCACATTTCGTCGCGCTTGGTGTAGTCGGCGATGAAGCGCAGGCTCAGGTCGTCGCTCGGGGTCGCCAGGATCTGGCCACGGATGGTCCAGAAGTCCTGGTTGACGTCTTCGCTCAGGTTGCGCGGGCCGTCGCCGGTTTCGACGTCAAGGAAGCCGTCACGCTGGCGCTTGGCCACGAAGATGCGGCCTGCGACGTTGTCGCCGAAGATCGGACCGGTGACCGAGGCGGAGCCGCCCATGGTGCCGTATTCGCCGAAGGTCAGTTCGGCGTTGCCGCCGAATTCGAATTCCGGTTCGGCGGTCAGGATGTTGATGACGCCGGCCGAGGTGTTCTTGCCGAACAGGGTGCCTTGCGGGCCCTTCAGGACTTCGATGCGTTCCAGTTCGCCGAGATCGCCGAACGAGACGCCATTACGCGGACGGTAAACGCCGTCGATGACGATGCCGACCGAGCTTTCCAGACCGGGGTTGTCACCCACGGTGCCGACGCCGCGGATACGGGCGGTGGTGACGGTCTCGTTCGAGGTCGAGGTGACGGTCAGGCCGGGAGTCAGGATCTGCAGATCCTTGATGTCCTTGACGCCGGCGTCCTGCATCAGCTCGCCCGACAGGGCGGTGACGGTGGCCGGAACGTCCTGCAGGTTCTGTTCGCGCTTGTTGACGGTGACGACAATGGTGTCGACGGTGGTGCCTTCATCGGCGGCCGCGGGCTCTTCCTGAGCGAAGGCGGCGGTCGAAAGCATGGCGGTGAGCACGGCGGCGGATGCCGACGCGCGCAGCAGATGACGAATTTTCATGTCACGTCCTGGGCAAGGTTTTTTTGCACGCGGGTGTCAGCCACGCGGGTTAGGGGGGAGGAAGACGGGACCGAGGAAGCCCTATCAACTTGACACCCGTGCCCTAGGGTCGTTGAACGCGCTCAGGCAAGATTAATCCCTTGTAACACAACGGAAAACGACCATCTCGTGTCAGCGATGTGACAGCACAGGTGTCAAAAAACTGCGTTATTCTGACGCAGGATTCAAAAGCGCTGCTTTTGTAGGCGCCCGACACCGATCCGGCGGACTTGCCCAACTTGAGGGCATGAGCGCCCGGGTCAGAAAGCGCTTCTTGCGGCGACCGCCTTTCAGCCGCATCTGGGGGAATGCCCGTCTCGCCGACCTATCGCCCCGACCCCCGCTTCATGACCCTTGGGCCGGAGTTTTCCGACCCGGTGCGACCCGCTGACTTTCCCGAGACACTCCTGCGCTGGCGCCACGACCGGGCGGCCGCGACCGTCGGACTGAAGGCCCTGACCGACGCGGAATGGCTCGCCCACTTCGGCCGCTTCCAGCCGCTGCCTGACAACCAGCCCGGGCCGCTGGCCATGCGCTATCACGGCCACCAGTTCCGCAGCTACAACCCCGACCTCGGCGATGGCCGGGGTTTTCTGTTCGCCCAGCTGCGCGAGGCGGACAGCGATCGCCTGCTCGACCTGGCCACCAAGGGCAGCGGCCAGACGCCCTGGTCGCGGCGCGGCGACGGTCGCCTGACCCTCAAGGGCGGGGTGCGCGAGATCCTTGCCGCCGGCATGCTGGAGGCGCTCGGCGTGCCGACCAGCCGCGCCTTTTCCCTGGTTGAAACGGGCGAAGACCTGCAGAGAAACGATGAGCCCAGCCCGACCCGGTCGGCTGTGCTGACCCGGCTGTCCCACAGCCACATCCGCTTCGGGACCTTCCAGCGCCAGGCCTTTCACGAGAACGCCGCCAACCTGTCCGTCCTCGTCGACCATGCCGTCGAAACCTACTTCCCGCAGCGCGCCGACGCCCCGGACCGCGCCGTCGCCCTGCTGGAGGAGGCCGTCGCCCGCACCGCGCGGCTGGTCTCCCGCTGGATGTCGGCCGGCTTTGTCCACGGGGTGCTCAACACCGACAACATGGTCGTCACCGGAGAGAGTTTCGACTACGGCCCCTGGCGCTTCCTGCCCCGCAACGACCCCAACTTCACGGCGGCCTATTTCGATGAGAGCGGCCTCTACAGTTTCGGCCGCCAGCCGGAAGCGGCGTTCTGGAACCTGCAGCAGCTGGCCGGCTGCCTGGTTCAGGTGGCCGACAGCGACGCCCTGGTCGCGGCCCTGAACGGTTTCGCGCCGGCCTACCGGGACGCCCTGATGGCGGCGATGATCGGTCGACTGGGTGTCAGGTCGCAGGGACCGGAGACCGATATCGACCTGGTCAACGCCGCCTTCAAGGCGCTGGCCGAAGGGGGCGAGGCGCTTCGTTGGGAGCCCTTCTTCTTCGACTGGTTCTGCGGCGACGAGGGCCGGGCCATGGCCGGGCCGCGGGCGGCGCTGTACGGCGGCGAGGCGTTTGCCGAGTTCAGGCGCCTGCTCGCCGGGTTCGAGGCGGATCGGCCTGAACGTCTGGCGCATCCGATGTTCGCGGAGCCTGAGCCGGTCGAGATGCTGATCGACGAGGTCGAAGCCCTGTGGGCGCCGATCGCCGGGACCGACGACTGGGCGCCGCTCTATGCCAAGCTGTATGCGATCGAGGCGGCGCGGGTCGCCTGGAGCTTATGAGCCTCGATCGACGGCCGTCTTCTTCGGCTTCTCCGGTTCCGGAAGCCGCAGCTCGAACACCGTCCCGGTCGGTCCGGTCTGAGCCATGGTCAGATCGCCGCCGTGCGCCTGGGCAAGTTCCCGTGAGATCGCCAGGCCGAGGCCCGTTCCCCCGTGCCGGGCCGAGCCGGCGAAGGGCTGGAACAGGTGGGCCAGCGCCCGCTCGGGCAGGCCTGGGCCGTTGTCGGCGATGCGCAGGATGCTCCAGCCGGGCTCCTTGACCAGACTGACGGTGATCTGGCCCGGCTCCTCGCGGGCCATGGCGGCCATTGCCTGGCGGGCGTTGCGCATCAGGTTCATCAGGATCCTGTGCAGCTGGTCGGGATCGGCGGTCACGCTCGCCCGGGCCGGAGCCTCGATCCTCAGGGTCACGGCGTCCTTTTCCAGAGCCGCGTCTTCCGCCGCCGCCTCCAGCGCCGCCTTGAGCGGCGTCGCCTTGAGGTCCGGCTCGGCTTCGCCGGTGCGGCCGTAGGCCAGCACGTTGGTGGCCAGGGTGACGGCCCGGTCGAGCGCCCGCTCCAGGCGGGGCATGGCCTGGGCGACCTTGGGATCGCCGATCGCCGCCAGCCGGTCGGAGGCGATCTGGGCGCTGGTCAGCATGTTGCGCAGGTCGTGGTTGATCTTGGCCACCGCCTCGCCCAGCGCCGCCAGCCGCGCCCGGCTGTTGAGCGCCGTCACCAGGTCCGACTGCATGCGATCGAGCTCGGCCTCGGCCCGGCCGATCTCGTCCCGGCGTCCCGACGTTTCGACCCGGGCCCCGGGATCCTCGGGATCGGCGCGGAAGCGCTCGATGGAGCGGGTAATCCGCTGCATCGGCCTCACCAGGAAGGCGTTCAGCGACAGATAGACCAGGCCGCCGACGACGATGGCCGCGAACACGGTGACGAACAGCGCCTGCCACAGGTAGCTGATCAGTTCGGCCCGCAGGCTGTCGTCAGGCACGACGATGTCGATGAACTCGGAGTCCTTGAGGAAGCGCGGCTCGGCCACTACCCGCACCATCCGGCCCTCGCCGCCGAACAGCGTCTGGAAGGGAGCGCTGAACCAGCTGAGCGGGTTCTGCTCACGCAGGTCCACGAGATAGGGCGTCTGCAGGGTCCGCGGCGCGGCCAGCACCAGCCGACGCATGCCCTCGGTCTGGATGGCCACGGACACGACGCCGGCGCCTTCGAGCAGCCGTTCGGAAAGGATGCGCGGCACCTGGCCGTCGGGCGCGACCTCGGTGGCCAGCACGGCCAGTTCGGCCGAGCGGACACGGTCGAGCAGCCACTGCTCCTCGAAGCTGGCCAGGGCGGCGGGCAGCACGAACAGGGCGGCCAGGGTGACGAAAAGGCTGGTGAGGACGAGCAGGCGCGCCGACAGGCCGCCGGGCCAAAGCCATCGCCGGGTCGGAGGAGCGGTCTTCGTCGCGAGCGGCGGCGCGGCCTCGGCCATGGCTCAGGTGTAGGTCAGGCGGCGGAGGGGCGCAACGCGGCGCGCGCTCGCGCCGGAAGGGAATTTCATCGCGCGCCGACGGCTTCGGCCACCGACCGGAAGCCGTCCGCCTTCAGACGAGCCGCCAGGTCGCGCTTGATGCGGGTCACCAGACCGGGGCCTTCGTAGACCATGGCCGAGTACAGCTGCACCGCCTGGGCGCCCGCCCGGATCTTGGCGTACGCGTCTGCCCCCGAGGCGACGCCGCCGGCCCCGATCAGGATCAGTCCCTTGTCGTTGGCGGCGTGGAAGCGACCGAGAATGTAGGTCGAGGGGCCAAGCAGCGGCGCGCCGGACAGGCCGCCCGTCTCGGATGCCTGGCGGCTGGTGAGGGTGACCGGCCGGCCGATGGTGGTGTTGGAGACGATGATGCCGGCCAGGCCATGGGCGGCGCTGTTCGCGACGATAGCCTCGATCTCGTCGTCCTCGAGGTCGGGGGCGACCTTCAGGAAGACCGGGGCGTCTCCGGGCAGGGGCTTGCGGGCCTCGGCGAGGCGGCCGAGCAGGTCTTCCAGCGCCTCCTTCGTCTGCAGGGCCCGCAGGCCCGGGGTGTTGGGCGAGGAGATGTTGACCGTGAAGTAGTCGGCCAGACCCCAGAGGCGGGTCAGGCCGGTGACATAGTCCTGGGTGCGGTCGACCGCGTCCTTGTTGGCCCCGATATTGGCCCCGACGATCCCCTTGCGCGGGCGTCTGGCCAGGCGGGCGGCGAAGGCCTCCAGGCCCTCGTTGTTGAACCCCATGCGGTTGATCACGGCCTTGTCGGAGGTAAGCCGGAACAGGCGGGGGCGCGGATTTCCGGCCTGGGGCAGAGGGGTGACGGTGCCGCATTCGACGAAGCCGAAGCCGGCGTTCAGCATGGCGTCCGGGGCCTGGGCGTTCTTGTCGAAGCCGGCGGCCAGGCCGATGGGGCTGGGCAGGGTCAGTCCCGCCAGGTCGGTGGCGAGGATGGGATCCGGGCGGGCGCGGTCGACGGGGCCAAGGCCGGCTTCCAGTCCGGCCATGGTCAGGCCGTGGGCGTCCTCGGGATCGAGCAGATGCAGGGCGCGGGCGGCGAGGTCGTGGATCATGTCAGACCAGGTCGCCCAGCTGGATATGGCCGTCGTGGCCCAGCGGCGCGTCCCGCTCCTCGACCGCCAGGGCAGGATCGAGCGAGCCGTAGAGATGGGGGAACAGATCCCCGCCGCGCGACGGCTCCCACTTCAGGCCGGGTCCCAGCGCCTCGGCGTCGAAGCCGACGATGAGGATGTCCGACAGGCCGGCGAAATACTTGCGGGCCGTCTCGACGGCTTGCGCCCCCGTCGAGAAGTGAATGTAGCCGTCAGCGAGGTCGACGGCCGCGCCGAGGAAGGCGCCGGAAGCTTTCGCCGCCTGCCATTCCCCGCGCGAGACCAGCTTGTAGATCCGCGTCATTCGCCGCCGCCTCCACCAAAGTCGCTGGCGTGGAACAGACCGTCATAGGCGGGGCGGCCGGCCTCGTCGAAGGTGAAGGCCGCCACGCTGCTGGTCGAGAACTTGGCTTCGGCCCGGGCAATGATGGCCGCCCCGGCCCCGGCCTGGCGCAGCAGGTCGATGGCCAGCATGTGGAGGCCAGGGTTGTGGCCGACGACCATGATGCTGCCGACCGTCTCACCCCGCTCCTCGGCGAGATTCAGGATCAGACCCTCCGGCGCGAGATAGAGGTCGCGGGTCACTTCCGACCGGGCGTCCGGGAAGGACGGGTGAACGGCGGCCCAGGTTTCCTGGGTCCGGGTGGCGGCGCTGACCAGGGCGAGGTCAGGGATCAGGTCGCGTTCGGCCAGCATGCGGCCCATCAGGGCGGCGTCGTTGCGGCCCCGGTCGGTCAGGCGCCGGGCGATATCGCCGCCGGGGGCGGTGCGTTCGGCCTTGCCGTGGCGCAGGAGGATCAGGCGATGCATGGCGCCTGTCTAACCCCGCCTGCCCGGTTGACAATCCCCATCGGGCGCGGTCATCGGAGCGCCATGGACGGAACGCCGGACATTTCTGCACAGGACAGCGGCGTTTGGGCGTTCGGCCCGGGCCAGCCGTTGCCCCTCGATTCCGGCGGCAGGCTGGATAATCTCGAGATCGCCTGGCGCAGCTTCGGCGCCCTGAACGCCGACCGATCCAACGCCGTCCTCATCTGTCACGCGCTGACCCTCGACCAGCATGTCGCAGGCGTGCACCCGGTTTCGGGCAAGGAAGGCTGGTGGACGCGGCTGGTGGGCCCGGGCCGGCCGCTCGATCCGGCCAACTGGTTCATCCTGTGCTCCAACGTCATCGGCGGCTGCAACGGCTCCTCCGGTCCGGGGTCGGTCGATCCGGCCTCGGGCCAGCCCTACGGCCTGACCTTTCCGGTGATCACCATCGGCGACATGGTCAGGGCCCAGGCCATGCTGGTCGAGGCCATGGGGATCAAGAAGCTGGCCGCCGTGGTCGGTGGCTCGATGGGCGGCATGCAGGTGCTGCAGTGGGCGGCCGATTACCCCGAGCGGCTGGAGGCGGTGGTCTGCGTGGCCAGCGCCGCCCGCCACTCGGCCCAGAACATCGCCTTCCACGAGGTCGGCCGCCAGGCGGTGATGGCCGATCCCGACTGGCGCGGCGGCGCCTACGCCAGCGCCGGGGTGCGCCCCGAGAAAGGCCTGGCCGTCGCCCGGATGGCGGCGCACATCACCTACCTGTCCGAAGCGGCCCTGCAGCGGAAGTTCGGCCGCGAACTGCAGAACGACGGCCTCTCCTTCGGCTTCGACGCCGACTTCCAGGTCGAGAGCTACCTGCGCCACCAGGGCGGCAGTTTCGTCAATCGCTTCGACGCCAACAGCTACCTCTACATCACCCGGGCCATGGACTATTTCGACCTGGCCGCGCCCTACGGCGGGGTGTTGGCCCGGGCCTTCCAGGGCGCGCGGGACGTCAAGTTCTGCGTCCTCTCCTTCACCTCCGACTGGCTGTATCCGACGGTCGAGAGCCGCCATATCGTCCGTGCACTGAACGCGGCGGGGGCCCAGACCAGTTTCCTCGAGATCGAGAGCGACAAGGGGCACGACGCCTTCCTGCTGGACGAGCCGGTGATGGACGGGGCTTTGCGCGGGTTTCTGGATTCGGTCAGGAGCCGCTGGTGAGAGAGGATTTCCGGGAAATCCTGCGGCTGGTCCGGCCGGGCGCGCGGGTCATCGATGTCGGTTGCGGCGAAGGCGATCTGCTTGAACTGCTTGTCCGCGAAAAGCAGGCCAATGGGCGCGGACTGGAACTGGAAGCCTCCGGCGTTTCCGCCTGCCTGGCGCGCGGCCTGGCCGTGGTGCAGGGCGACGCCGACCGCGATCTCGACGCCTTTCCCACCCGCGCCTTCGACTACGCCATTCTCAGCCAGACGCTGCAGGCGACCCACAATCCGCGCCATGTGCTCAGCGAGCTGCTGCGGATCGCCGACCGGGCGATCGTCTCCTTCCCCAACTTCGGCCACTGGCGGGTGCGCTGGAGCCTGATGGCCCGCGGCCGCATGCCGGAGACCCGGGCCCTGCCCGAACCCTGGTGGTCGACGCCCAACATCCACCTCTGCAGCCTGGCCGACTTCAACGCCCTGACCTCGGACCTGGACCTGCGCACCGAGCATTGCGCGGCCCTGGCGAAGGGTCAGCCGGCGCGGCCCATCGATCCGTCCAGCGGCCTCGAGAACTGGCGGGCCGAGAACGCCCTGTTCCTGCTCAGCCGTCGGACACCCGACCCTGATCCGGAACCATCCGACCGTCCGCGCGATCTCTTCGAGGCATGAAGCTCCGTCTGATGACCTGGAACGTCCACCGCTGCGTGGGTGTCGACAAGCGGCTGGATGTGGAGCGTTGCGCCCGGGTGATCGCGGCCGCAAAGCCCGACATCGTCGGCCTGCAGGAGCTGGATGTGGGCCGCAAGCGCACCGGCCATGTCGACCAGGCCCACCGCCTTGGCGAACTGCTCTCCATGCGCAGCCACTTCAACGCCGCCATGCATATCGAGGAGGAGCGCTACGGTGACGCCCTGCTCACCACCCTGCCCGAGCGGCTGGTGCGGGCCGGGCCCCTGCCCGGCTACCCGAAGATCCGGGCCCTCGAGCCGCGCGGGGCGGTGTGGATTTCCGTCACCCTGCCCGACGGACAGGAACTGCAGGTCATCAACACCCATCTGGGTCTGGTGCCGCAGGAACAGAAGAAGCAGGCCACCGCCCTGGTCGCCGACTGGATGGCCGACGAGAAGTTCACCAGGCCCGGCATTCTGATGGGGGACTTCAACGCCACCCCCTTCCAGCAGCCCTACCGGATCTGCGCCGCCGCCATCCAGGACGCCCAGTTGCTGTGGCCCGGCGCGCCGATGTCGACCTATCCCAGCGGCTTTCCCTTCATGCGGATCGACCACGTCTTCGTGTCGCCGGGCATCAAGGTCACCAGGGTGGAGTCGCCTTTCGATCCGGAGTCCCGGAAGGCGTCGGACCACCTTCCGCTGGTGGTCGATGTGGAGATTCCGCCTCGCGCCTGAGCGCCCTTGTGGCCTCGTCGCGCTCGTCCGACCCGTGGCTTCCCCGTACGGGAAGCGGCAGGCAATCCATCGCCTCCTTGATCCGGCCGCGGCGTATCCAGGGACGCCAGGCGTCCGACGGTGACAGGGGGTCGCCGAGGCTCCAACTGGCGACAAATCGGCCCAGCGGATCGATCTTCTGGTGGTCGATGGGCAAGAGCCGGCGCGGGTGACCGTCGAGCGCGTCGATGGCCCCGGCCACCGAGCCGACCTCGCGGATGGCCTCCTGGGTCTCGGCCAGGCCGCGCCCGAAGTAGTGGCCGATCAGCATGGTGCGGAAGGCGGCGATGGTGCGGCGGGTTTCGGCGCCCTCGGCGCCGTCCTCGGCCTCGATCACCGCATCGACCTCGGTATCGAGACCGCCCGAGCGGTTGTTGAGGTTGGCCGAGCCGATGCGCAGCAGGCTGTCGTCGAAGATCGAGACCTTGGAATGGACGATGATCGGCCTGTCGTTCGCCGTACGGGCGGTGAAGGCGCGGAAGCGGTGATGCAGGTCCGACTGTTCCAGCAGGTTGATGGCGCGCGAGCGGACGCTGTCCATGGTCATGCGGTCGAAGAAGCTGGGGCTGGCGCTGGGACCGATGGTGATGACCTCGGGCCCATCCGGCTCTTCCAGCCGACGACAGAGGGCGGCGACGATCATCGGCGAGGCCAGGTACTGGTTTTCCAGGAAGATGGTCCGCCGGGCCCGGGCGATGCAGTCGAGGTGGAGGCGGTAGCCCTCCTGGGTCTCCGGCAGGGTCTTCCAGCGGGGCTGGGTGCGGGTCAGGGCGACCTCGACATCGATCAGGTCGGCGGCGAAGGCCTCAGGCCACGGCGACGTCTCGGCCATCTCGGGCATCGGAAGATCGCCGCCGCCGGAATTGGCCCAGCGCTCGACGAACAGCTCGGCGCAGCTCTGGGCGACCGGGCCCTCGGCCATCATCGCCACGTCGTGCCGGGCCGGGTAGCGCTCGCCCCAGGGCAGGCGACGGTTGGGGTCGTGGTCCAGGTGGTCGCAGGTGTCCCAGCGGTCGGCCCCCAGATCGCCGCCGCTGACGAAGCTGAGGCGGCCATCGATGATCAGCACCTTCTGGTGGTGGCAGGCGCTCATCGGCAGGCTGTTGTCGAGGCGGAACTTGACCGCCGAGCCTTCGAAATACTTCCTGGCCCGCTGGCCGGGAAAGCGCTGGGTCATGGCGATCAGCGGCGGCATGTCCCAGGCCAGGATGCGGACATCGAGGGCCGGGTTGAGGGCGGAGAGGCGGCGCAGGAGCTGGCCCAGGCGGTCGGGGTTCTGGGGATCGCGGCTGCGCTCCACCCGGTCGGGCTCGAAGCGGGTCAGGGGGTCGAAGACCCAGGCCAGCAGCCAGATCGACTGCCTGGCGCTGTTCATCGCAGCCTTGACCGCCGCGAAGTAGTCGGCCCCGTCGACGAGGAAGGAGACCCGGTCGGCCCGGTCGATGCGCCAGCAGGTGTCGCCCGGTTTCAGCAGGGGATCGGCGCGGCTCATGCAGGCTCTCTGGTGTCTGGACGCACTCTAACGCGGGTCGCCGGGAGAAGCTGCACCGGCCTTGTCGAAGCCCCCCAACCTTGTAGCACGGCGGAGGGGGGGCAGGAGGCCCGGACAACGGCGATCCCCTTGTAGGCAAGGGGGCCGTGGTGGCGAGGCGGG
>JANPKF010000510.1:0-4535 GCA_031425895.1 Caulobacteraceae bacterium
GACCGCGAGGGCGGCTGGTGTTTCGAGACCACCCCGCTGCACGCCCGCAGCATCGAAGCCGGCCGGCGGGTCGCCGCCGAGCGCGACTGGCTGGAGGTCGGGCGCGGCATGGGGCTGACGGTCCAAGTCTTCCGCCTGCCCGGCATCTACGGCCCGGGGCGCTCGCCGCTGGAGCGTCTCCGCGAGCGCACCGTGCGCAACATCGTCAAGCCGGGCCAGGTCTTCAGCCGTATCCATGTCGAGGATATCGCCGGGGCCCTGGCTGCCTCCATCGCCCGTCCCCGGGCCGGCGGGATCTACAACATCGTCGACGACGAACCGGCCCCGACCCATGTGGTCAACGCCCATGCCGCCGCCCTGCTCGGCGAGACCCCGCCACCGCTCATCCCCTACGACGAGGCCGGCATGCCCGCCCCCGCCCGCCGCTTCTGGGCCGAGAACAAGCGCATCTCCAATGCCCGGGCCAAGGCCGAACTCGGCTGGCGACCGATCTACCCTTCCTATCGCGAGGGCCTGACCGCTATCCTCGCTTCAAAATAGGGCCAAAGGCGGGGATGAGAGTATGAGCAAGGCGTTGGTTCTGGGTGGCGGCGGTCCGGTGGGGATCGCCTGGGAGACGGGGCTGCTGGCCGGCCTGCTGGACGGCGGGATCGACGTCTCGGACGCCGACTGGATTCTGGGCACCTCGGCCGGCTCCTTCGTCGGCGCTCATCTGGCCCTGAGCCGCGACCCGGCCGCCATGCTCCGCGCGGAGTTCGCCGCCGCCGACCATCTCAAGGAAGCAGCGCCCACCGGCCGCCCGGCTCCCGACCTGGCCCCCCTGATGAGCGTCATGATGAGCAAGCCGCCCGGCGAGCCGCTGGCCGTCGAGGGCCGCCTCAAGCTGGCGGCGATGGCGCTGGAGGCGACCACCGTATCGGAAGAAGCCTTCATCGCCGGCTTCGGTCCTCTCGCCGAGCACGACGGTCCCTGGCCGACCGGCTACGCCTGCACCGCCGTCGATACGGCCGATGGCGAACTGGTCATCTGGGGCGAGGACAAGGCGGCCCCGCTGATCCGCGCCATCGCCTCCTCCTGTTCAGTGCCGACCATCTTCCCGCCGATCACCATTGAGGGCCGCCGCTATATCGACGGCGGCATGCGCTCGGGCACCAACGCCGACCTCGCCAAGGCCCACGGCAAGGTCCTGCTGGTCGCCGTCGCCCCGCCGGCCTTCCTGCCCTTCATGCAGCCCGGCCTCGACGCCGAACTCGATCAGGTCCGCGCCGCGGGCGGTCATGCCGCCCTGATCGTTCCCGACGCCGGCAGCGGGGAAGCCTTCGGTCCCAACCTGATGGACGGCTCACGGCGCGGCGACATCGCCCGCGCGGGGCATGCGCAGGGGCTGGCCGAGGCGGAGCGGATCAAGGCGTTCTGGGCGTAGTGCGTCCTTCGACACGCCCGCTGCGCGGGCTGCTCAGGATGACTGACTTGAGTGCATTCCATTCGATCTAGTCATGCTGAGCAGCGGCCGCAGGCCGCGTGTCGAAGCACGCACGCGCGTCAAGCCACCTCTTCCACCGCCGCGATCAGCCGCGCGATGTCCTGCGACCGCGACAGCCGGTGGTCGCCGTCCTTGATCAGGGTGAAGACCACGTCCTTGCCCTTCAGCGCCTGGGCCAGCGCCAGGGCGTGCATCCACGGCACGTCCGGGTCCTCTGCCCCCTGCAGGATGCGCACGGGAACCTCGATCGGCACGGGCCCCGGCAGGATCGACCAGCGGGCGCCGTCCTCGAGCAGGTTGCGGGTGATAGGATAGCCGCCCTCGTCGTAGAGGCTGCGGCGGATCCATTCGCCGGTCGCCGCCAGGGCCGCGTGCGCCTCGGGCGGGAAGCCGGGCAGCATCAGCTTTTCGGTAAAGTCGGCGGCCGGGGCGATCAGCACCATCCCGGCCAGCCGCTCGGCCCGAACCGCCCCCACCAGGCAACTGATCCAGCCGCCCATCGACGAGCCGACCAGCACCAGCGGTCCCTCGGTCAGCTGATCGATCACCGCCAGGGCATCCTCGCGCCAGCGGCTGATCGTCCCGTCCCGGAACGCCCCGCTCGATTCGCCATGGCCCAGGTAGTCGAAGCGCACGAACGCCCGGCCGCCCGCGAGCGCCCAGTTGGCCAGCGCCTGCGCCTTGGTCCCGGCCATGTCGGACATGAAGCCGCCCAGCCAGACGACCGTCGGCCCTGTGCCCGCAACGGCCTTCCAGGCCAACCGCTCGCCGTCTTCACGCTCCAGAAATCCGCTGGTCTCGGTCATGGCGCCGGGCTCCTGATTGGCCTATCTACGCTCCCTAACCCCATTCCGCGTCCTGAAGGAAGTAACCGCCGCCTTGGCTTCGCTGCCCCCGGATTTCGCGCTGCTGCAGGTGGTCCCCGAGCTGGAGACCGGCGGCGCCGAGCAGACCGCCATCGATATCGCCCAGGCCGTGGTGAACGCCGGCGGCCGGGCCTATGTCGCCACGCGCGGCGGGCGGATGGCCTCGCGGCTGGAGGCTGACGGCGGACGCCTCATCCAGATGCCGGTGCACAGCAAGAACCCGCTGGTGATGATGGGCAACGCCGCCCGGCTGATCGACCTGATCCGCAAGGAGAAGATCAGCATCGTTCATGCCCGCAGCCGGGCGCCGGCCTTCAGCGCCCTGTGGGCGGCGCACACGACGAAAGTCCCTTTCGTCGCCACCTACCACGGCATCTACAACGCCAGGAGCGGCCTCAAGCGCTGGTACAATGCGGTGATGACCCGCGGCGACCTGGTCATCGCCAACAGCGACTACACCCGCGACCACGTCATCGCGGAACATGACGCCCCGGCCGACAAGGTCATCTCCATCCCGCGCGGCGTCGACCTGACCCGCTTCGATCCGCGCAAGGTCACGGCCGCCCGCATCCAGGCCCTGCGAGACCTGTGGGGTCTCGGCAAACCGGACGGCCGCACCGTCTTCGTGCTCGGCGGCCGCATCACCCGGCTGAAGGGGCACAAGACCATCGTCGACGCCGCCGCCCAGTTGAAGACGGAGGACCGGGAGGATTTCCTGATCCTGTTCGTCGGCGACGATCAGGGCCGCACCGATTACCGGCGGGAAGTCGAGGATGCGATCAGTGCCGGCGGCCTGACCGACCACATCAAGCTGGTCGGCCACTGTGACGACATGCCGGCCGCCTATCGCCTGGCCGACTTCGCCCTGCTGCCCTCCACCCAGCCGGAAAGCTTCGGCCGCACCGCCGTCGAGCCCCAGGCCATGGGCCGCCCGGTGCTGGTCAGCGACCACGGCGGCGCCCGCGAAACCGTCGTCGAGGGCGAGACCGGCTGGCGCCTTCCGGTCGGCAATGCCGAGGCCTGGGCGCGAGGTCTCTCCGAAGCCATGGCTGCCGACGCCGCCCGCCGCCGGGCGATGGGCGAGGCCGGTCAGGCGCGGGCCAAAAAACTCTACTCGGTTGAAGCCATGTGCGAAGCCACGCTCGCCGTCTATGCTCGCATTCTGGAGAGTCGGGCCTGATGGCGAGCTTCGAGAAGATCCTGGTCGTACAGGCCGGGACCATCGGCGAATTTGTGCTGTCCCTGGCCGCCATGCGGCGCATCAGGGCGGCCCACCCGCGCGCCCGCATCACGCTTCTGACCATCCCCGCCTTCGAGGCCCTGGCCAAGACCAGCCCCTACTTCAACGACGTAGATACGAACGGCGCCCCGGGCAATCCCGGCGAGTGGCTGGCCCTGCGCAAGTCCATCAAGGCGGCCAAATACGCCCGCATCTACGACCTGCAGGGCAATTCGGCCTCCGCCTCGCTGTTCAACATGCTGCGGCCCTTCCCGCCGCCGTGGTCGGGACCGGTGGCCGGCGCCAAGTTCCGCCACCGCAACCCGAACCGCGAACGGATGCACATTCTCGAGCGCCAGGCCGAGCAGCTGCAGGTGGCCGGCATCTGGCCCGACGCCCCGACCGGTCCCGGCGATGCGCCTTCGCCCGACCTGTCCTGGATCATCCGCCGCGCGCCCGAACAACGCCCCACACCGGGCGCCCAGGTCCCGCGCCCCTTCGTCCTGCTGGTCCCCGGCGGCAACGAGAAGGCGCCGGAGAAGCGCTGGCCGATCGAGAAGTTCTCGGAGCTGGCCGGTCGGCTGTTCAACGCCGGCTACGACATCGTCATCATCGGCGGGCCGCAGGAAAGCGCCCTGGCCCGCACGATCCAGAAGACCGTCGGCCGCGCCCGCGACCTGACCGGCCGCACCGACTTCGCCCAGATCGCCCTGCTCGGCGCCCGTTCGGTGCTGGCGGTCGGCAACGACACCGGCCCGCTGCATCTGATCGCCGCCGCCGGGGCCCCGACCGTGGCGCTGTTCTCGGCCGCCAGCGATGCCTCCGTCACCGGTCCGCGCGGCCATGTCGCCGTGCTGCACGCCCCGACGCTCGCCGAGATGGCGGTCGATACGGTGGCCAACGCCAGCTTCTCGCTGCTGCCTCGCTAGGCCCGATCGCCGCGACAGTGCGGACACAACCGGCCGCG
>JANPKF010000511.1:0-6493 GCA_031425895.1 Caulobacteraceae bacterium
GCTGGCCGAGGCGGGCGTGAAGTCGGCGGCGTAAGCCCTGGCGCTATCGATTGAGATTAGGGGCGTTGTCCGAAAGGGCGGCGCCCTTTTTCGTTCTCGTTTCTCTGGCGACTCGCGTTTGATCCGACAACCGGTCCCCGCCTGTCGGAACGCGCCCTAGAACGGCACTTCCGGCGGCGGCTCTGCCTTGGGCGGCGGGGCGGTGGTGTTCTGGATGACCTCAGCGATGGGGTCGCCCTTGGGTGCGGCCTTCGGGGCCGCCTTCGGCGTCCCGGCTGGGCTCTTCGCCGTCGGCGTTGCGGCGGGCGCTTCGGAGAGCGCCGGATCGGCCGTCTCGGGGACGATCGCGATCTTGGTCTCCGCCTTCACGGGCGGCGGCGTCTGGGTCGGCGGGGTCTTCTCGACGGCCTTGGGGTCGAAGGCGATGGCTTCGGGTGGGCCGGAGGTAGCGGCGGGCGGGGGAGCGCTCTGGTCCCAGGCCGGCGCTGAACGGCGCAGGCTGTCGCTGAGGCCCATCCAGCCGCCGACCACGGCGCATCCTCCAAGGGCGATGACCACCAGGCGCAGGGTGGAAGGCGAGATCCGATCCATGATGTGAAGACTATCGACAGTCGGGCCGGACGAAAAGCGGGCCCGCGATTTTTGGTTGCTTCAAAACTGGACACAAGCGTCCAACAAAGTCTTGCCGATCCCGCCGACCGGTTGTAACGCCAAGGGCTGACGCGGCTTTACGCATCGTCCAATTTTCATCTCTTGCGTCACCAGGGCTCCCCCATGCCAGCTGTTTCCAGGCAAAAGCTCGTTCCCTTGATCGTCGCCGGTGTGGTCGCGGTGGGCGTCATCGTCGGCGGCGCTGTCTGGTGGCACGGCAAGCAAAGCTTTGAAGGCACCGACAACGCCTTCGTCCAGGCCGACACCGTCCAGGTCAGCCCCCAGGTCTCCGGCTATGTGCTGGAGGTGCTGGTCGCCGACAACCAGCGGGTCGAGGCCGGTCAGGTCATCGCCCGCATCGATCCGGCGACCATCCAGGCCCGCTATGACCAGGCCCTGGCGAATGTGCGGGCCCTGCAGGCCGACGTCGCCGCGGTCGACGACAAGGCGGCTCTGGAACAGGCGATGATCGCCCAGAAGGCGGCGGGGGTGACGAGCGCCCAGGCCGATGCCGGTCGCATGGCCGTTGATTCCAAGCGCTACAGCGACCTGGCCGCCAAGGGCTGGGTCTCCGAACAGAAGGTCGAGCAGGTACGGGCCGGCGAGAAACAGAGCGCGGCGTCCGTCGCCGCCGCCCAGGCCGCCCTGGTCGCCGAGCAGCGCGCCGCGCAAGGCCTGGGCTCGGCCCGCGAACAGAAGCTGGCCCAGGTGCAGGCCGCCCAGGCCCAGGTGCAGCAGGCCCGGCTGGACCTCGAGCGGACGGTGATCCGCGCGCCGGCCGGCGGCGTCATCGGGGCCCGGTCCGTGCGGGTCGGCCAGCTGGTCCAGCCGGGACAGACGATGATGGTGGTGGTGCCGCTGGGCGAGACCTATGTGGTCGCCAACTTCAAGGAAACCCAGCTGTCCCGCCTGCGCATCGGCCAGCCGGTCGAGATCAAGGCCGACGCCCTCGGCAAGACCGTCATCAAGGGCCACATCGACAGCTTCTCGCCGGCCACCGGCGCCGAGTTTGCCCTGATCCCGGTCGAGAACGCGGTCGGCAACTTCACAAAGATCGCCCAGCGGGTGCCGGTGCGGATCGTCGTCGACAAGGGCCAGCCGGTCAGCGGGGCCCTGCGGCCCGGCCTGTCGCTGGAGGTGAAGGTCGATGTGCGGGTCAAATCCGGGGCTACTTTCGCTGAATCCGGAACCGCGCCGTCGCAGGTCGCGACCGGTGGTGAGGGAGCCGCCCGGCCGTGACCGCGATGGACGCCGACGTCACGGTCGCGCAGACGCCGACCACGGCGTCGGGCGAGGTCAACTGGACCATGCTGCTGATCGGCTTCGCCGGCATGGCCATCGGCCAGTTCATGGCCATTCTCGATATCCAGATCGTGGCCGCCAGCCTGCCGCAGATCCAGGCCGGGGTCGGGGCCAGCGCCGACCAGGTCAGCTGGATCCAGACGGCCTATCTGATCCCCGAAGTGGTGATGATCCCGCTGTCGGCCTACCTCTGTCGACTGTGGGGCACACGGCTGGTGTTCATGGCCAGCTGCGCCGGCTTCACGGTGATGAGCGTCGTCGCCGGCTTCTCCAACAGCATCGAGTTCATGATCGTCGCCCGGGCCCTGCAGGGGTTCGTTGGCGGGGCCATGGTGCCGGCGGTGTTCGCCACCGCCTTCACCGCCTTCCCGCCGGACAAGCGGATCATGGCCAATGTCGCTACCGGCATGATCGTCACCCTGGCCCCGACCGTGGGGCCCATCCTCGGCGGCCACCTGACCGAATGGCTCTCCTGGCGCTGGCTGTTCTTCGTCAATGTCGGGCCGGGCCTGCTCAGCCTGTTCCTGGTCGGCCGCTACGCCGACTTCGACAAGGGGGACAAGAGCCTCGCCACCGGCTTCGACTGGTTCGGCCTGGCCACCATGGCCACCTTCCTGATGAGCCTGCAGTACGTCGTCGAAGAGGGGGCCAAGGATAACTGGTTCGAGGACGGGATGATCCTCTGGCTGACAGTGCTGTGCGTCATAACCGGGGTCACCTTCGTCTGGCGCACCCTGAGCTATCGCCAGCCGCTGATCCAGCTGCGCGCCTTCAAGGACCGCAACTTCACCCTCGGCATCCTGATGACGGCGGTTTCGGGTGTCAGCCTCTATGGCGGCACCTTCCTGATGCCGCTGTATCTGGGCCGGGTGCGACAGTTCTCGGCCGCCGAGGTCGGCACCACCATGCTGGTCAGCGGCATCTGCATGTTCTTCACCGGGCCGCTCGTCGGCCGGCTGGCGCGGTCCATCGATGCGCGCATCCCGATGTTCGTCGGCTTTTCCATGGTCGCCTGGGGCATGTGGCTGGGGCACGACATTAACGGCGAGTGGGGGTTCTGGGAGTTCGCGGGCCTGCAGGCCTTCCGCGGCTGCGGGGTGATGATCGCCATGATCGCCACCAGCCAGCTGACCATGTCGACCCTGCCGCCGGCGATGATCAAGGACGCGTCCGGGATCATGAATCTGGCGCGCAACACGGCGGGGGCCATCGCCATGGCCTATCTGTCGACCACCCTGACGACCCAGACCGCCAACCACATGACCGCCCTGTCCTCCAGGGTCAGCATCGCCTCGACCGAGGCTCAGGCCATGATCGCCGGCCTGACCCAGTTGATGGCCGAGCGCGGCGTCAGCGACCCGGGCGGGGCGGCGCGCAAGGCCTTTTCCTATTTCCTGAACCAGCAGGCCTCGATCCTGGCGTTCGGGGATGGATTTACCGTGCTGGCCATCGCCGGCGCCATGGCGGCGGCCCTCGCCCTGCTGGCCAAACCCGTCAAGACCCCTCCCTCAGCGGCCGCGCTCGAAGCGGCGGCGGAAGCTCACTGAAGATGCCCAGACTGACCGGACAGATCGATACCTCGAAGACCGAGGCCATCCTCGATGCCGCCGCCGAGGTGCTGGCCGAGCGTGGACTGGCCGCGCCGATCGAGGAAATCGCGCGCCGGGCCGGGGTGTCGAAACAGACGATCTACAATCGCTACGGCGCCAAGCCGGAACTGGTCCGGGCCCTGGTCGAGCGGCGGGTGGATTCGATCACGGCGCCGCTGCGCTCGCCCGGCGCCGAGGAGCATCCGGAAGAGACCCTGGCGGCCTATGCCCGCTCACTGCTGCAGGTGATCAACAACGGCGGCTATTCGGTGATGCGGCTGTCGATCCAGAGCGCCGCCGAAATGCCCGATCTCGCCCGCGAGGTGTTCGAGACCGGGCCCATGCGGTCCCGCCGCCAGCTGGCCGATTTCCTTGCACGCGAGGACAGGGCCGGTCGCATGAGGGTCGACGACCCCATGCAGGCGGCGGAGTTCTACGGCGGCATGGTGCTGGGCCACCGCCAGACCCAGGTGCTGCTGCGCCTGGCGACGGACCTGACCGACGAGGACATCGACCGTCTGGCCAGGGCCGCCGCGCGGGTCTTCATGCGGGCGTATGCGGTCTAGTGACAATGCGTGCTTCGACACGCGGCCTTGGGCCGCCGCTCAGCATGACTGACTTTTGTGAAGTCCCACCCTCTTAGTCATCCTGAGCAGCCCGCGAGGCGGGCGTGTCGAAGGACGCACTACCCCGCCAAATTCGCAAACTCGTCCGGCAGACCGATCATGTGGAAGCCGGCGTCGACGTGAATGACCTCGCCCGTGGTCGAGCGGCCCAGATCCGACAGCAGCCACAGGGCGCAGCCAGCGACGCCTTCCATGCTGGTGTCTTCCTTCAGAGCGCTGCACATCCGGCCCTGGCTGAGCAGGCCGCGGCCGCCGCTGATGCCGGCCAGCGACAGGGTGCGCATGGCGCCGGCGCTGATGGCGTTGACCCGAATGCCCTTGGGGCCGAGGTCGCGGGCGATATAGCGGGTGGCTGCTTCCAGCGCGGCCTTGGCGACGCCCATGGTGTTGTAGTTGGGGATGACCCGCTCCGACCCCAGGTAGGTCATGGTGATCATCGAGCCGCCGGGCTTCATCATCTTCGCGGCGCGGTTGGCGGCGTCGACGAAGCTGAAGGCCGAGACGTTCATGGCGGTGAGGAAGCCCTCCCGCGTGGTGTTCTCGACGAAGCTGCCCTTGAGCTCGTCCTTGTTGGCGAAGGCGATGGAGTGGACCAGGAAGTCAAGGCCACCGAAACGCTGCTCAAGATCGGCGAAGGCCGCGTCCATGGAGGCGTCGTCGGTCACTTCGCAGGGGATGAAATCGGTGACGCCGATGGCTTCACCCAGCGGCCGCACCCGCTTTTCCATGTCCGGCAGATAGGCGAAGGCCAGCTTGGCCCCCTGCGCGGCCAGCTGGCACGCGATGCCGTAGGCGATGGAATTGTGGTTGGCGACCCCCATGACCAGTCCGGTCTTGCCGGCCATCAGGTCACCCTTGGGGAAGCTGTACTCTTCGGCCATGCGGCGTCTCCTCGAAGCTTTGAGGCGGGTTTAGTGGGGTTGGCGGCGCGAGGCTAGACCTTGGGAATTTCGAACAGCGGCGCGACGGTGCGGATCGCGGCCTCCGCCTCGGCCATGTCGGTCGTCTCGTCATCCGAGCCATAGCCCCACATGTCGCTTGTCCCGCTGTACTGGACCACGACGCCATCGGGCCGGGGCAGGACGTTCACATCGCGATAGTAGAGGCCGTAGTGGACCTCCGGCTGGGGTGCGAGCCAGTTGATCTGGCCCCTGACCGGGACCACCGTCTCATCCTTCCACAGGGCGCGGGCGCCGTAGCCGGTGCAGTTGACGATGACCGGCTGTCGCAGCCGCTGAAGGTCGGCCGGGGTGTTGAACGTCCGGGTCTCGATCCGGCCGCCCTCCAGCAGAAAGTCGGTGGTCAGCAGGTGGGCCAGCTCGGCCACATTGAACTGCATCGAAGTGTTCAGGCGGGCGCGCTTGACCGGGAAGGGGTGCTGACCGGGCTGCAGGTCGTGGCCTCTGGGGCTGAGGCCCGGCAACCGCTGCTCGAAGAAGCGGATCTCCGGGGCGCTCACCGTACGCTCCGGGAAGACGACCGGCGGCGTCTCGGCGATCGGATCGGCCAGGCCGTAGCGATCACTCCAGGACACCGGCTCGCCGGGCCGGCCGAGCAGGGTCTGCCATGTGGCGTAGGAACTTCGGGCCATCTGGTCCCAGAGGGCGGGGAAGGCCGCGTCGATCCGGTCGGCGTCGGCGATCCGGCTGTCCGGCGACCAGGTGCCGGTGGCGCGGGCCGAGCGGGTGTAGGGGATGCGGTCGGCGGCGTAGATGGTCACCCTGGCGCCGGCCCGCAGAAGGGTGAGCGCCGTGGTCAGGCCTATGGCCCCGCACCCGATGACGGCGACGCGCCGGGTCCCGCCCTCCAGCGCCCTGGCCGCCGCGATCTGGGCGCTGCCCCAGGACAGGGACCAGCCGCTGCCGCCGTGGCCGTAGTTGTGCACGACGCGTTTGGCGCCGACCTTCTCGACATCGAGGCGGGGCCCGGCGGCGCGGAATGGACGCACACAGACGGTGACCTTGGTCAGCCGGCCCATCTCCATGCGTAGCGGAGCAAGGGGCGGGAGGACGAAGCGGTCGGCCTGGGCGAAGGCGCGCGGCGCGAGGCCGGTCGCGCCGAGGCCGAGGAGCAGGGTGCGTCGGGGAAGGGCCAGGCTCATGAGCACAGGCTAACGCGAACAACCGGATGTTGGGGAGTGCAGAGTTGGTGCAGGAATTCAAACGCTCCCCCCGCAAGCGGGGGGAGCGTTTAAGACTGCCCAGCCTTGATCAGACCTTAGCCATGATCAGGCAGCCGTTGGTGCCGCCGAAGCCGAAGCTGTTGCTCATCACCGTTTCGAGCGGCTTGTCCGACCGCTCCGTCAGGATCGGCAGGTCGGCGAAC
>JANPKF010000512.1:0-6420 GCA_031425895.1 Caulobacteraceae bacterium
CCTGCTGCTGGACGGGATCGACGAGGACGCGGTCGACTTCAAGCCCACCTACGACGGCTCCGAGGAGGAGCCGGTGGTGCTGCCGGCCGGCTTCCCCAACCTCCTCGCCAATGGCTCGACCGGCATCGCCGTCGGCATGGCCACCTCGATCCCGCCGCACAACGCCGCCGAGCTGATCGACGCCTGCCTGCTGCTGCTGGACCAGCCGGACGCCTCCACCGAGGCGCTGATGGCCCATGTCCAGGGCCCTGACTTCCCCACCGGCGGGGTGATCGTCGAGCCCCAGCACTCCCTGCTCGAAACCTTCGAGACCGGCCGCGGCGGCGTGCGCCTGCGGGCCCGTTGGCACAAGGAAGAGACCGGCCGCGGGACCTACCTGATAGTCGTCACCGAGGTTCCGTACCAGGTGAAGAAGGCCGAGCTGGTCGAAGGTCTGGCCGAACTGATCGAGAACAAGAAGGCCCCCCTGCTCGGCGACGTCCGCGACGAGAGCGCCGAGGACGTTCGCCTCGTCCTCGAGCCCAAGACCCGCAACGTCGAGCCGGAAGTGCTGATGGAGAGTCTGTTCAAGCTCTCCGACCTGGAGGTCCGCTTCCCGGTCAACATGAACGTGCTGGACCGTGGCACGCCGAAGGTCATGGGCCTAAAGGCGATCCTGAAGGCCTTCCTCGACCACCGCCGCGAGGTGCTGGTCCGCCGGGCCCGCTTCCGGCTGGACAAGATCGAGGCGAGGCTCCACGTCCTGGACGGCCTGCTGATCGCCTACCTCAACCTCGACGAGGTGATCCGCATCGTCCGCTATGAGGACGAGCCGAAACAGAAGCTGATCGCCGCCTTCGATCTGTCCGAGATCCAGGCCGACGCCATCCTCAACACCCGCCTGCGCCAGTTGGCCCGGCTGGAAGAGATGGAGATCCGCCGTGAGCATGCCGAACTGGCCGAAGAGCGCGACGGCATCGTCGCCATGCTGGCCAGCGAAGCGGCCCAGTGGAAACTGGTCGGCGCGGGCCTCGCCGCCATGCGGGACGTCGTGGGTGTCGGCACCGAGGTCGGCCGCCGCCGGTCTGACTTCGCCGAAGCCCCGACCATCGACGTCGAAGCGGCGTCCGAGGCCTTCATCCCCCGCGAGCCGATCACCGTCATCCTGTCGGACAAGGGCTGGATCCGCGCCGCCAAGGGCCGGGTCGAGGACCCCTCGGAACTGAAGTTCAAGGAGGGCGACAAGCTCGGCTTCCTGGTCCCGGCCGAGACCACCGACAAGCTGCTCATCTTCGCCTCCGACGGCCGCTTCTTTACACTCGACTGCTCCAAGCTGCCGAGCGCGCGAGGCCATGGCGAGCCGCTACGGCTGATGGTCGACCTCGACGACAAGGTGAAGATCATCGACGTCTTCCCGCACAAGGCCGGTCGCAAGCGTATCCTGGCCTCGAAAGAGGGCTACGGCTTCATCATGCCCGAGGACGAGGCCCTGGCCTTCCGTCGGGCCGGGAAGCAGGTGCTGAACGGCGCGGCCATCGTCTCGCTGGAAGTGACCGGCGACCAGATGGCGGTGGTCGGCGACAACGGCAAGATCCTGATCTATCCGCTTGAAGAGCTTCCGGAAATGCCGCGCGGCAAGGGCGTCAAACTGCAGTCATACCGCGAGGGCGGCCTGCGCGACGCCATGGTCTTCAAGGCCGAGACGGGCGCCGCCTGGATCGACGCCGGCGGCCGCAACCGCGACTGGCCCGACTGGCGCGAATGGGTGGGCCGTAGGGCAGGGGCCGGCAAGCTGGCGCCCAAGGGTTTCCCGACCAGCAAGAAGTTCCGGCCTCGATAGAAGCAAAAGAGGGGACACATTGAATTTGCCGGCAAATTCAATGTGTCCCCGTTTTTCCTACCCGCCGACCAGCTTGCTCATCGCCTCCAGATAGCGCCCGAAGGCCGCGCGTCCCTCGGGCGTGATCCGGGCCTGGGTCAGGGGCTTGAGGCCCACGAAGCTCTTCTCGATGGCCACATAGCCGGCATCCTGCAGCTTGCGCAGGTGGATCGACAGGTTGCCTTGCGTCGCCTCCAGCACCGTCTTGAGCTCGGTGAAGTCGGCGACCTCGGCGTCGGCCAGATAGGCCATGATCCCAAGGCGCAGGCGCCCGTGGATGACCTCGTCGATGCCGCCGATGTCAAACTTCGCCATCAGTCCGCCTTGCCCCGCGCCATGGCGATTCCGGGCAGCATCATGAACAGGAACAGCGCCGCGCCACAGAACAGCAGGTAGGCAGGCTGGCCGCGCGTCAGGCCCATAGCGCCCGCGCAGACCATCCAGCCGAGACCCGTGCCGAGCATCCACAGCTTCCTGCGCAGCTGCCAGGCGGCGTACCAGGCGCCGCCGAGCACGGCGAAGACCACGGCCGGGTAGAACAGCCAGACCCGGAAGTCGCCCGACTGAAGGGCCGGCGGCAGGAAAATGACCAGGAAGACGAGATTCATCAGGCCAGTGGCGCTGAAAATGGCCGAGACCGCGCGGCCCGTCGTACCCTGCGGCTTGATCGACGCTCCGCCCTTGATGATGGCGTAGGTCATGTAGATCAGGAAGATCACGGTCGGCCCGGCCATGAACAGCAGGATGACCAGCGGCGGCGGTGTAAATCCGAAGATCTGAGCCGCGTGGAACAGGCACTGCAGGCCGTAGAGGAAGCCCCCGACCGCGAACAGGCGGCCGGTAAAGCGCCAGACCTGGCTGCCGGTGTCGCCCCCGACCAGGGTCTTCAAATAGGCGAGGTCCTCGCGGGCGGATTCGACGTCGGTCATCAGGCGATTCCTTCACGGACTTGCAGGTCAGGCTTCGCACGCCACGGGATACGGCGTCCATTGAGCAGCGCGCCCAGGTGCGTGTGGCGAACGAGCAGTTCGTAGGTGATCAGGGCCGGGGCCGTGGTCCCGGCCAGGACCAGGGCGTACTTGATCGGCCAGGCCAGCGGCACATCGCGCAGGGCGACCTGCAGGGCCATGACGATCGGGATATGGACGATGTAGACCCAGTAGCTGGCGTCGGCGATATAGCGCCGCACTGGACTGTGGCCGGACAGGAAGGTCAGGGCCGCGCCGATCAGGCCGAAGGTCCAGGTCCAGATAGCCAGGGCGTAGAGGACGCTGAAGACGGCTCGCAGGCCATCGTCGGTCAATCTGGTGGGGATAGGCGTGCCCCGCACCATCAGGTAGGCGGCCGTGGTGGCGACGATGGCGGTGGCCAGTTGCAGCGGCCAGCGGCGGGTGAAGGCCTGGATCAGGCCGTCCTGACGCTGCAGCAGCCAGCCGAAGGTGAAGGCGATGCCGTAGGCGGTGGCGGCGATGGCGCCCGGGATCAGCGATTGGTCCGGGGTCGGAATGCCGACCCAGGCCATCAGGTCCGGCTTCAACCACAGGGCCAGGGCGACGGGCGCGGCCAGCAACACCGGTCCGACGATGCTGTGGGTCAGGAAACGGGTCAGGCCATCGACCAGCCGGGCCACATGACCGCCGCGGTCCAGCAGCTTGCCGACACCCCGCTGGATCAGCATGGCCGGGTAGAAGAGCAGCAGCACCCACAGGAACCACAGATGGGTCAGGGGAAACGCGGTCGCCGTGATGGGTGGGGGCGGCGGGGCGTTCTTGAGCAGGCCACCCATCGTCTCGATGGTGTTCCAGACCAGCACCGCGATGATGCCCGTCAGCACCATCGGCCAGAAGATGGCCAGCGGGGCGGCGATGCGCTTCAGCCGATCAACGACGAATCCCCCGACCCCGCGCCGCTCCAGAAGCAGGCGGCCGAAGTACCCGGCGATCAGGAAGAAGACCGTCATCCGGAAGATGTGCAGGGTGAAGAAGGTCACCGCCATGACCTCACTGCGCTGGTCGTCCATGACGATCCAGGCTTGCGGGCCGGGCAGGAATGACATGCTGGCGTGGAAGGCCACGCCCAGCAGCAGGGCAAATCCCCGGACGGCGTCCAGGGCGTGCAGGCGTTCGGTCGGCGCCGGGGTCATGGGGAAAGCTCCAGGGACGCCCCTCCGGCGTCGTGTAGCAGGCTTTTAGCAGACAGGTTTAATATGTAAACCTGTCTGTTCTATCCGTGACCTCTTGCCGCTTCCTGAACGGTGGTTACTCTCCTGCCCAAAGCCGCAAAGGCATATGGGGCAGGGGGTTAGCGATGACGTTCAGGAAATCACTGCTGGCGGCCTTGGCCGTCGGCGCGCTGCTGGCCGGCCAGATGGCGCCGCCTGCGCTGGCCCAGGCCAAGGTCGCCTCCGCGCCCGCTACGCCCGAGTCCCTCGGCTTTTCCTCGGAACGTCTGGCCAGGCTCGACGCCAGCATGAAGGCGCTGGTCGATGCGGGGGCCGTGCCGGGCGTGGTCACCTACATCGCCCGTCACGGCAAGGTCGTGCACCAGTCGATCTACGGCAAGGCGGACATGGCCACCGGGGCGCCGCTGAAGGAAGACACGATCTACCGGATGTACAGCCAGACCAAGCCGGTCACCGGCGTGGCGATGATGATCCTGTTCGAGGAGGGCCGCTGGAAGCTCGACGAGCCGGTGACCAGGTACGTGCCGGAGTTCAAGAATCTGCAGGTCTACAAGGGCGTCGACGCCAAGGGGCAGCCGATCCTGGAGCCGATCACGCGGCCCCCGACGATGCGCGAGATCATGAGCCACACGGCGGGCTTCGCCTACGGCCTGACCACCGACAACCCGGTCGACAAGGCCTATCGGGACTCCGGCCTGCTGGGCTCGAAGGATTTGCAGGAGGTGATGACCCAGGCCAGCAAGCTTCCGCTGGCCAGTCAGCCGGGCGAGGCGTGGCGCTATTCCATCGCCGTCGATATCCAGGGCTACATCGTCGAGAAGCTGTCGGGCCAGTCGCTGCCCGATTTCATGGAAAGCCGCATCTTCAAGCCGCTGGGCATGAAGGACACCGCCTTCTACGTGCCGGAGGCCAAGCGGCCGCGGCAGGCCGGCCTCTACATGTACGACCGCGTGAAGCGCGCCGTCGTTCCGGCCGAGGGCTTCATGGTGCTGGACGTTTCCAAACCGCCGACGGCGGCCAACGGTGGCGGCGGTCTCGTCTCGACGCTCGGCGACTACGCCCGTTTCGCCCAGATGCTGGGTAATGACGGCGAACTGGACGGGGTGCGCATTCTCAGTCCTTCGACCGTCAAGTTGATGGCGGCAAACCATCTGACCGACGCCCAGCTGGCCAAGCAGCCGCTAGGCCCCGGCGTCGGTTTCGGCCTCGACTTCGGCGTGGTCATGGACCCGGCGGCGGCGGGCACGCCGGCCGGGAAGGGGACCTACAGCTGGGGCGGGGCGGCCGGCACCTGGTTCTGGGTCGATCCTGAGAACGACGTGGTGGTGCTGGGCATGATCCAGGTGCTGGGCGGCGGACAGGTTCTTCGCCTCGACGAGCTCAGCCAGCAACTGATCTACGCGGCCTTGGTCGACCCCGCCAAATAGGCCCCCAAACAGGTGGGGCGGGCGGGGTTGCGCCCGCCCGTCAATCGGCTAGCGTCGACACTCTCAAGGGGAGCGCTCATGGCCGCCACGATCGTTATTGTCGTCATCATCGCCGTCCTCGGCCTGATCATCATCGGCGTCTACAACCGGCTGGTGACGCTCAACGTCCGCGCCGACCAGGCCTTTGCCGACATCGACGTGCAGCTGAAGCAGCGCCAGGATCTGATCCCTAACCTGGTCGAGACGGTGAAGGGCTACGCCGCCCACGAGAAGGGCACGTTGGAGGCGGTGATCGCCGCCCGTAACGCGGCAGCCGGCGCCACGACGGTCGAGCAGAAGGTGCAGGCCGAGGGCGTGCTAAGCGGCGCCCTGCGCCAGCTGTTCGCAGTGGCCGAGGCCTATCCGGACCTCAAGGCCAACACCAACTTCCTGAACCTGCAGGATCAGCTCGCTGACCTGGAGAACAAATTGGCCGCCGCCCGCCGCTTTTTCAACAACGCCGTGGCCGAGTTCAACGCCGCCCGGCGCGGCTTCCCGGCCGTGGTGTTCGCGGGGATGTTCGGGTTCGGCCAGGATCGCTCGCTCTACGATGTCGGAAGCGACAGCCGCGCCGCCATGGACGCCGCTCCGCCCTCCGTGAAGTTCTAGAGCCATGGGGCCCGTCGGCCTCTACACACACATCCAGGCCAACAACACGCGGTCGCTGATCCTGCTGATCGGCTTTCCCGTCCTGCTGACTGGATTGATCTGGGCGCTGACGGTCGGGTTGATGGGGGCAGGGGTGTTGCCTTCGACCGGCTCCATCCCCGGGGACCTGGCGCGCGCCACCCAGCTTCTCGTCGTTTCGCTGCCCTTGGCGGTCGTTGTCTCTGTGGTCTGGTTCGCCATCGCCTACTTCGCCAACCAGACGATCATCGACCTGGCGACCGGGGCCCGGGCCGTCGGCAGACAGG
>JANPKF010000513.1:0-3079 GCA_031425895.1 Caulobacteraceae bacterium
CGCCGGCGCCGCCTCGCTGGCGGCGCTGCTGGCCTATCCGGAGCGGTTCCGGGGCAAGAAGTGCGGCCTGATCCTTTGCGGCGGCAACATCGACACCCGCCTGCTGGCCACGGTGCTGACCCGCGAGCTGGTGCGGGCCCAGCGGATCATCTCGCTGCGCATCGTCGGCGACGACCGGCCGGGTCTTCTGGCGACGGTCTCCCGCGTGATCGGTGAGATGGGCGGCAACATCATCGAGGTCGCCCACAACCGCCTGGCCCTCGATGTGCCGGCCAAGGGCGCGGAATTCGACCTCATGATTGAGACCCGCGACTCCATCCACACCCAGGAGATCATGGACGCCCTGCGCGAGAGCGGGTATCCGCCGCGCGTTGTCTGAGAGAAACCCCATGCGCTTCATCCCCGTCATCCTCGCCGCCGTTGCGGCCCTGTCCCTGGCCGGTTGCGACAACGAGCGGCTGGCCCAGAAGAACGCGCTCGAGGGCGAGGCCTTTCTGAAGGAGAACGCCACCAAGCCGGGCGTTCAGGTCCTGAAGGACGGCATCCAGTACATCGTCGTCCAGTCGGGCCCGGCCAGCGGCCTGAAGCCCAAGAGGGGCGACGAGCTGAAGGTCCACTACGAGGGCAAGCTGCTCAACGGCAACGTCTTCGACTCGAGCTTCGAGCGCGGCGCCCCGGCCATCATGCCGCTGCAGAACCTCATTCCGGCCTGGCTGGAAGTCCTGCCCAAGATGCGGCCCGGCGATGAGTGGATCATCTACGTGCCGGCCGAGGAGGGCTACGGCAAGGACGGCTCGGGCAACATCCCGCCCAACGCCGTGCTGGTCTTCCGCATCCGCCTGCTGGGCGTGCTGCCGGCGCGCGGCAATTCGGTGATGGGGTAGAGCCCTGGCCGGACAGGACTGAGCGGGCGGCTCCCTTCCCCTCAATGGGGAAGGGTTGGGGATGGGGTGCTGCCACTGACCCGTAAGCGAGGGTCATGATGGGCGCCGACGCCTTGCGCGCCCTTCCCCGGACAGCCAGCCAACACCCCCTCCCAACCCTCCCCCATTGAGGGGAAGGGCTTTCCGGGAGCATCAGTCCGTAAACACCACCGTCTTGCGCCCATTCAGCAGCACCCGGTCCTCCAGCCGCCAGCGCAGGGCCCGGGCCAGCACCCGACGTTCGATGTCGCGGCCCTTGCGGACCAGGTCTTCCGGCGTGTCGCGGTGGCTGATGCGCTCGACGTCCTGCTCGATGATCGGGCCTTCGTCGAGATCGCCGGTGACGTAGTGGGCTGACGCCCCGATCACCTTCACGCCGCGGGCATGGGCCTGGTGGTAGGGCTTGGCGCCCTTGAAGCCCGGCAGGAAGCTGTGGTGGATATTGATGCACCGCCCTTCCAGCTTGGCGGCCAGGCCGTCGGACAGGATCTGCATGTAGCGGGCAAGGACGACGATGTCGGTGTTCGTCTCGCGGATCAGGGACCAGAGCTGGGCTTCCTGCTCGAGCTTGGTGTCCTTGGCGACCGGCAGGTGGTGGAAGGGCAGGCCCTTCAGGTCGACATGCTGGAAGGTCTCGGCCGAGTGGTTGGAGACCACGGCCGAGATATCCATCGGCAGCTCGTCGATACGCCAGCGATACAGCAGGTCGGCCAGGCAGTGGTCGGTCTTGCTGGCCAGGATCATGACCCGGTAGCGCTGGGCCGGATCGCGCAGCGTCCAGGTCATGGAGAATTCGGCGCCGATGGCCGTGAAGGCCTCGCGCAGGCCGTCGGCCGAGCCGCCGTCGGGGTCGAACACCACCCGCATGAAGAAGCGACCGGTCTCGGCGTCGTCATACTGCTGGGCGTCTAGGATGTTGCAGTCGCGCTCGGCCAGGAAGGTCGAGACGGCGGCGACGATGCCCCTGCGGTCGGGGCAGGCGAGGGTGAGGATCAGGGACGGGGCGGTCATGTCGGTCTGGCGCGTAACGGCGCGCTCCGGCTTACGCAACCCAGTTCCCCTGAAGGCGGGATCGCATATGTAGGGAGTATGACTGCTTCCCCTGACGTCCTTCACGACCGCGCCGTCGATATCCTGACCACCCTGGTCGGTTTCGACACCACCTCCCGCCGCTCCAACCTGGCCCTGATCGAGTGGGTCGAGGCCTATCTGTCGGACCTCGGCATCGAGAGCCGGCGGGTCAGTAACGCCGATGGCAGCAAGGCCAACCTGATGGCGCGCATCGGGCCGGCGGCGGCGGGCGGGGTGATCCTGTCCGGCCATACCGACGTGGTGCCGGTCGATGGCCAGCCCTGGTCGACCGACCCCTGGGTGCTGACCGAAAAGGACGGCAAACTCTACGGACGCGGCAGCGCCGACATGAAGGGCTTCATCGCCCTGGCCCTGGCGGTCGCACCGGAGCTGGCCAAGGCGGACCTGAAGCGGCCGGCCTGGCTGGCGCTGTCCTATGACGAGGAGATCGGCTGTCTCGGCGCCCCGGCGATGATCGAGCAGCTCAGCCTGGAGGAGCCGCGTCCGGCCCTGGCCGTGGTCGGCGAGCCGACCCGCATGGAGGTGGTCGGGGCCCACAAGGGCATTCTATCGGCCAAGGTCACGGTGACGGGCCATGTGGCGCACACGAGTCAGACCCAACTGGGCGCATCGGCCAACATGGCGGCGCTGCGCCTGATGGCGGACCTGACGGCGATGGCCGACCAGCTGATCGCGGACGCCGACCCGGCCTCTCCCTTCGAGCCGAAACACGCGACCCTGACCATCGGCCTGATCCAGGGCGGCACCGCGGTGAACATCCTGGCCCGCCAGTGCAGCTTCAGCTTCGACCTGCGCAGTCCGCCGGACCAGGACCCGGCGGTGTTGCTGGAGCCCTTCTGGGAGCGGTGCGCGGCAATGGACGCCGAGCTCAAGGCGCGCTTCCCCGATTGCGGGGTCGTGTGGGAGCTCTACAGCAACGTCCCGCCCCTGGCCCTGCAGCCGGGTGGCCCGGCCGAGGCGCTGGCCCGGCGGCTGGCCGGCGACAACGGGCCGCTGCGGGCCGTGTCCTACGCGGCCGTGGCCGGCCAGTTCCAGCGCGGCGGTTTCCCGGTCGTGCTCTGCGG
>JANPKF010000514.1:0-4206 GCA_031425895.1 Caulobacteraceae bacterium
ATCGACATCTGGGTTCCGCCGGGCATCGACCTGAAGCAGGACCTGGACGATGTGGCGGCGCTGACCTGCGCGCTGGATCTGACCGTCGGGTTTTCCAACGCCAGCCTGAACCTGGCCGGAGCCTGTGGGGCGCCGGTGTGGCTGGTGACGCCGCAGGCCTGCTGGACCCAGCTGGGGACCGATCGTTATCCCTGGTATCCGCAGGCGCGGGTCTTCACCCCGACCACCTATGCCGACTGGGACGAGGTGATGGCGCAGATGGCCGGCGACCTTGAGGCCTGGGCCGCGTCCGGAACGTAAGGCCCGCGCAGGGGTTGAATCCGTCAGGCGGCAGTGACGCCGCCAGACCGGATGACAACGCCATGGCCGATTTCGACAACGAACCCGACGACCAGGATCGCGCCGAGGTCCTGGACGAAACCAACCTGACCGAAGACGGCGGCAACATCGCCAACTTCGACGACATTTCAGACGTCTATGACGCCACCGCGGCGGCCGACGATGCGGACATCGACGACCTCGACCCCGAGCGGGACGAGGCGGACTTCGAGGCCGCCGAATTCGAGGATGACAACATGACCGACGAACGGGACGACGCCGGCCTTCGCGCCGCGCCGGAAGACCGCAGCTTTGCAGCCGATGAGGATCGCGTGACCACAGAAGACGAACGCAGCCGCAACTACGAAGCCTCCGGCGGGACCGGGGACAAGGCCGACAAGACCGGCGTCAAGTCCGACCCGGGCGAAGATGCGCCGGACGAGAAGGACGAGCATGTGGACCGCCAGCTCGACAAGGGGCTGAAAGAAACCTTCCCGGCCAGTGACCCGGTGTCGATCAACCCCGGGGCTGACTAGCTTTGTTCCTTCTCCCGCTTGCCGGGAGAAGGTAGCAGCGAAGCTGACGGATGAGGACAGCACCGGCCGATGAGGTCGGGCTGCCCTTCTTCGTGCGCGGTCGTCGGAAGCCGGCGCCGCCCTCATCCGCCCCCCTTCGGGGGCCACCTTTTCCCGGCAAGCGGGAGAAGGACGCTACGGCGCCCAGCGGCTTTTTCGCCTGTGGCGATGAAAACGCTTCACAGCGCGGTTCCGGACGCTAGTGTCCCCATTGAAACGTTTGTTTGGAGCGACTGTTCGCTTCGAGGGGACCTGCATGACGACGCGCTTCGAAGGCACCAAGGACTATGTGGCGACTGACGACCTGAAGGTCGCCGTCAACGCCGCAATTGCTCTGGAGCGCCCACTGCTTATCAAGGGCGAACCCGGCACCGGCAAGACGGTGCTGGCCTATGAGATCGCCAAGGCGCTGGGCGCGCCGCTGATCACCTGGCACATCAAGTCGACGACCAAGGCCCACCAGGGCCTGTACGAATACGACGCCGTCACCCGCCTGCGCGACAGCCAGCTGGGCGACGAGCGCGTCAAGGACGTCAAGAACTACATCAAGAAGGGCAAGCTCTGGGAGGCCTTCGACGCCCCCGGCGCACGGCCTGTTCTGCTGATCGACGAGATCGACAAGGCCGATATCGAGTTTCCGAACGACCTGTTGCAGGAACTCGATCGGATGGAGTTCTACGTCTACGAGACCGACGAGACCATCAAGGCCGTGGTTCGCCCGGTGGTGATCATCACCTCGAACAACGAGAAGGAACTGCCGGACGCCTTCCTGCGCCGCTGTTTCTTCCACTACATCAAGTTCCCGGAAGCCGAGACGATGAACGCCATCGTCGAGGTTCACTACCCCGGGATCAAGCAGAAGCTGGTCGCCGAGGCGCTGCGCATCTTCTACGACATGCGCAAGGTTCCGGGCCTGAAGAAGAAGCCTTCGACCAGCGAGCTGCTCGACTGGCTGAAGCTGCTGATGGTCGAGGACATCAGCGAGGAGACGCTGAAGGAAAAGGATCCGACCAAGCTGATCCCGCCGCTGCACGGCGCCCTGCTGAAGAACGAACAGGACGTCCACCTGTTCGAGCGCCTGGCCTTCCTGGCGCGGCGCGAAGGGGCGACGCGGCCGGGGCAGTAGGCTTCCGGCTTCCAACGGCATCATTGAAACTCCCTCGGGGTCGCCCCGGGGGAGTTTTTCTTTGGGCGGCGGCGGTTACCGCGAATTCACTGGATCGCCCGGCTCGGCGGGGCCACCCTCAGCCTCGAGGTCGATAACGGACTACCCAAAGGGCTGAGACGACAATGAAAATCAAGCTGATGACCGCCGTGGGCTGTGGCGCCATCCTTCTGGCCCCCATTTTCCTGGGATTGGGGGCCTGCGAAAGCAGGACCGAGTACCGGGCCCGCAAGGCCGAGCGTGAGGCGCTCAACGTGGTGAGCAAGCTCGATTGCCCTGAAGCACAGGGCAATCTGAAGCGCACCGCCGTGGCCGCCGATGGCGCCAGCTGCACCTATGCCGGCGAGGGTTCGGAAGTGGTGCTGAAGCTGGTGGCGGTGAGCAACGATCCGGCCAAGGCGCTTGAGCCCATCGAGGCCGAGGTGAAGGGCCTGTTCCCTGCCCCGCCGGCCCCTACCCCGCCCACGCCGCCGGCCAAGCCGGGTGAAGAGCCTGCCAAGAAGACTGAGGTGACCAAGGAGACGGTCTCCATGCCGGGCCTGCATGTCGAAACCGAGGAAGGCGGCGGCTCCGACAAGGCCAAGGTGCGCATGCCGGGCATCAGCGTGGACGCTGACGGCGACAAGGCGCGGGTCAAGATCCTGGGCGTCGAGATCAACGCCGACGAAAACGCCAGCGAAATCCGCATGACGCGGGACAGCTGGCGCACCGATGATGGGGATTTCGATATCGACCTGTCGGGTGGCAAGCCCAACATCCAGGGCGATGGCGCCTTCTCGATCGGCGGCAAGCGCAGGCAGGGCTATCGCACCACCTTTGTGAAGACCACCGACTCGAAGGATGCGCCCTGGACCGTCGCCGGCTATGAGGCGCAGGGTCCCAAGCGCGGCCCCCTGGTTGTGGCCGTGGTCAAGTCGAAGGCGCCCGCGAACGGCGACGGGGAAGGCAAGCACCTGTTCCGCGACGCGACGGCGCTGGTGAGATCGCAGTTCGGAGAATAGGGGCTGGAGCGGCCGCTTTGATGGACCCAAGCGGCCGCTTCTGTTTCTGCCAGGTCGCGCTTTCGATCGGATAACCTGGCCAACGGTCGGAGCGCGCACGGCTTGTTCAGAAGCCGGTGCGACCCTTCATCCGTCGGCTGCGCCGACACCTTCTCCCCCAAGGGGAGAAGGGAGTCCTGAGGCGGACTACGCTACTCTACCGGCTGAACGTCGGTAACCTTGTAGGCCAGCATGCGGCCATCCTCGTCGGCGACGGAGACATACTCCCCGACCGCGAAGCGATGCTGGCCAAGCTTGTGGACAGCTTCATCGTCAGCGTCATCGGTATCGTCGTAGTCGAAGTACCAGTTGTCGCGGCGGCGGGCCAAAAGGCCGGTCGTGGCGTCCTCTTCGGGGGCGAATCTCCGGACGGTGCAGTCGGCCTTGGCTTTGCCGAAGGCATCCAGGTCCAGCATGCCGTCGTCGGTGAGGGGCGCGGTCAGCGTGTATCCTCGGTGATCGTCGCCATCGGCGAATTCGGTGCCCGGATTGCGGGCAAGGCGCATGATGATGCGGGACAGGGTCATGCCTGTTTCTCCGATGTTAAAAGCGTCAGTGGGAAAGGAAGAGCGACGGACCGTCGTTGTTCAGCAGGGTCCGGGTGGTGCCGCCGAAGATGTATTCCTGCAGTCGAGGGTGGCCGAAGGCGCCGGCGACCAGCAGGCCCGCTCCCAGGCGCTTGCAGGCGCCCAGCAGCAAGTGCGCGGCGTCACCGCTCTCGGTGATGACCTCGACCTCGGCCGTGACGCCGCGATCGGCGAAGAAGGCCTGAAGCCGGCCGCCATCGAAATTGCGGGACGAGGCGGACGGCGCGCAGAGGATGACCACGCGCGAGGCCTTTTCCAGCAGCGGCTGGGCCGTGCGGGCGGCGCGGCTGGCTTCCTTGCCGCCATCCCAGGCGACGGCGACGACGCCGCCGGCGGTCAGGCCCGGGCGGGCGACGATGACGGGGCGTTGCTCGTCGGCGACGGTCTGCTGAAAGGCTTCGGCCAGGGGGCCACGGCCGCGGGCGGCCTCGTCGGTGAAGATGACGACGTCGGAAAGGCGGCCCTCCATGGAGAGGCCGGCCCAGACAGGGGTTTCCAGGCTGACCAGACGGGTCCTGGCA
>JANPKF010000515.1:0-1965 GCA_031425895.1 Caulobacteraceae bacterium
GACATGTTCGAGCAGGCCAAGAAGAACGCCCCCTGCATCATCTTCATCGACGAAATCGACGCCGTCGGCCGCCACCGTGGCGCCGGTCTCGGCGGCGGCAACGACGAGCGCGAGCAGACCCTCAACCAGCTGCTGGTCGAGATGGACGGCTTCGAGGCCAACGAAGGCATCATCCGGATCGCCGCCACCAACCGCCCCGACGTTCTGGACCCGGCCCTGCTGCGTCCGGGCCGCCACGACCGCCAGGACGTGGCGCCCAATCCCGACGTCAACGGCCGCGAGAAGATTCTCCGCGTCCACATGCGCAACGTGCCGCTGTCGGCCGATGTCGATGTGAAGACCCTGGCCCGCGGCACCCCCGGCTTCTCCGGCGCCGATCTGGCCAACCTGGTCAACGAGGCCGCCCTGGCCGCCGCCCGCAAGAACCGCCGCATGGTCACCATGCACGACTTCGAGCACGCCAAGGACAAGGTCATGATGGGCGCCGAGCGCCGCTCGATGGCCATGAGCGAGGAAGAAAAGCGCAACACGGCCTACCACGAGGGCGGCCACGCCCTGGTGGCCATGAGCGTCCCCTCGGCCGACCCGGTCCACAAGGCCACCATCGTGCCGCGCGGCCGGGCTCTGGGCATGGTCATGCAGCTGCCCGAGGGCGATCGCTACTCGATGAAGTACGTCCAGATGACCTCGCGCCTGGCCATCATGATGGCCGGCCGGGTCGCCGAGGAGCTGATCTTCGGCAAGGAGAACATCACCTCCGGCGCCAGCAGCGACATCAAGGCGGCGACCAACCTGGCCCGCGCCATGGTCACCCAGTGGGGCTATTCCGACGAACTCGGCTTCGTCGCCTATGGTGACAACCAGGAAGAGGTGTTCCTCGGCCATTCGGTCGCGCGCACCCAGAACGTCTCCGAGGAAACCGCGCGCAAGATCGACTCCGAGGTCAGGCGCCTGGTCGACGGCGGCTACAACGAGGCCAAGCGCATCCTGACCGAGAAGGCGAGCGATCTCGAGATCGTCGCCCAGGGCCTGCTGGAGTACGAAACCCTCAGCGGCGAGGAGATCACCAACCTGCTGAAGGGCGTCAAACCCATCCGCGACGATATCGAGCCGCGTCGCCCCGGCGGCCCCTCGGTCTCGGTGCCTCTGTCGCCCCGGCCGGGAACGGCCACCGCCAGAAACGCGGACTAAAAACAAACCCCCGGCCCGCAAGGACCGGGGGTTTTTTCTATCTGAAGCCTGCCGCCATGCCCGTCGCGGCGACTTCGTTGACCAGCTCGTAGCAGAGGGTCAGTTCCTTGGTTTCGCTGTTCCAGAAGGCGTTGGACACGCCACAGTCGCGGCCGATCACCTTCACCGTCGTGTTGACGTCGGTGTATTTGAACTGACGGAGGATCTCGCGGGCTTCCTCGAGGATGCCGTAGCGTTTCGCCAGCTCGGCGGCGTCCTTCGTGTCGGGGCCGGCCTCCATGTAGGTCAGGTTGGTGAAGTAGCCGTCCAGATTGCGCAGCTGGCTCACCTGTTCCTTGAGCAGCTTCGACCAGCTGACATTGTTCTGCACCGCCTCGTTGAGGCAGCGGCGACGGCTGCGCTCGGGAATGCCCATCCGTCCGGCCAGCGGCCCGAAGTCCTCCGGCGAGGCGCCATAGAGCAGGCAGGCGATCTGGTAGGCGCGCTGCTCGTCCATGCCGTGCTCGTCCCACCAGGGCAGCTGCTCACGGCTGGCGTCGCTCTGCTTGGCCGAGGCCAGCCACCACTCCATGGCGGCGACCGCGTCGGTGCCATCCTCGCCCTGGCTGTCCGGCGACATCCAGAAGGTGGCGAAGCGGTCGGCGGCGTCTTCCTCGCGTCCCAGCACCGGCAGGCCGTAGAGGTCGACCAGCCCATGCCCCAGCTCATGCAGGATGACGAACCGCAGGGTGCCACGGGTGAACTGCTGCAGGCTGACCGCCAGCGGCGACAGCG
>JANPKF010000516.1:0-2080 GCA_031425895.1 Caulobacteraceae bacterium
CGCGAAAGGGTGAGGGGCCGAACGGGGGTATATGGGCACCACCAGTCCCTCACCCTTTCGGCTTAGCGCATCGCTTCGCTCTGCGAGCCTCAAGCCCTCTCCCGCCGGGAGAGGGTGAGCATCAGGCGTTCTGTGCGTCCCACCACCGCACGGCGTCCGCGTCGCGGGCGCGGAGGTTGGGATAGGCGGGGTCGGAACCGACGTCCGGCACACGGCGCCAGGAGCGCGCACATTTGGCATGGTCGGCAAGGCCGACCGTCACCGCCAGCACATCGCCGGTCTCGCTCAGTTCAGCTCCCGAAGTCCGGAAGACCTCTGCAGGATCAAGATCGGCAAAGGCGGCGAAGGCCCCGGCGGGTCCGGTAACCGTCGGCCAGGCGTCGAGCGCCCCGCCAATGATCTTTTCACGCCGGGCACTTTCAAGAGCGTCGTTGACGACCTCCAGCACCGACTGGACCTTCGCCCAGCGCGCGGCTTCCTCGGGATTGTGCCACGCGTCCGGCGTTGCCGGGATCACCCGGGCACAGTTGGAGCCCCCCTCCGGGAAGCGCACGCCCCAGGCCTCTTCCATCGTGAACGGCGTCAGCGGGGCCAGCCAGGCGGTCAGCCGCATGAAGACCTCATCCATCACCGTGCGCGCGGCCCGGCGACGGATGGCGTCGGGCCGGTCGCAGTAGAGGCTGTCCTTGCGGATATCGAAATACAGGGCCGACAGGTCGTTGGAGCAGAACTCCAGCACCGGACGGACCACGTCCTGGAAGCGGTATTCGGCATAGGCCTGACGCACCTGGCCATCCAGTTCGTGCAGACGATGCAGGATGAAGGCCTCCAGCGGCGGCATCTGGTCGAGATCGGTCAGGCGCTCGGCCTCTTCGAAGCCCTCCAGCGCGCCCAGCAGATAGCGGACGGTGTTCCGAAGCTTGCGATAGGCGTCGACCGTGGTCTGCAGGATCTGCTTTCCGATCCTCTGGTCCTCGGCATAGTCGACCAGGGCCACCCACAGACGCAGGATGTCGGCCCCGGACTCCTTGATGATAACGGCGGGGTCGGTCGTATTGCCCTTCGACTTGGACATCTTCTCCCCGTTCTCATCCTGGGTGAAGCCGTGGGTCAGAACCGCATCATAGGGCGCGCGGCCCCGGGTGCCGGAGCCTTCGAGCAGGTTCGACTGGAACCAGCCGCGGTGCTGGTCCGAGCCCTCGAGATAGAGGTTACGGGCCAGTGCGACGGGCGGTCGCCGGTGTAGCCGTGGGCGGGATCCCGCGTCTCCAGGGCGAAGGCGTGGGTGCAGCCGGAGTCGAACCAGACGTCGAGGATGTCCTCGATCTTCTCGTAGCTGGCCGGGTCGTGCAGGCCGAGGAAGTCCGAGTCAGGGCGAGTGTACCAGGCGTCGGCCCCGCCTTCCTCGATCGCGGCGACGATGCGGGCGTCGACCTCGGGGTCGTGCAGGGGATGGCCGGTGTGTTTGTCGACGAACATGGCCAGGGGCGTCCCCCAGGCGCGTTGGCGGCTGATCAGCCAGTCGGGGCGACCCTCGACCATGGAGCGGATGCGGTTCTTGCCGCCGGCGGGGTGGAAATCGGTCTGGTCGATGGCGGTCAGGGCGGTCTCGCGCAGGGTCGCCCCGTCGGCGTGATCCAGCGGCCGGTCCATCCGGATGAACCACTGCGGGGTGTTGCGGAAGATGACCGGGGCCTTGGAGCGCCAGCTGTGCGGATAGGAGTGCTCCAGCCGGCCGCGGGCCAGCAGGGTCCCGGCCTCGATCAGTTTGTCCATCACGGCGGGGTTGGCCGAGCCGAATTTGCCGGTCTTCTTGCCCTCGGTCTCCAGCACCTTGAGCCCCGCGAACAGGGGGACGGAGGGGTAGTAGGCCCCGTCGGAATCGACGGTGTCGGGCACCTCGTGATGGCCGTGGGCCTTCCAGACGTCGTAGTCGTCCGCCCCGTGGCCGGGGGCGGTGTGGACGAAGCCCGTGCCGGCGTCGTCGGTGACGTGATCGCCGTCCAGCAGCGGCACGTTGAAGCGGTAGCCGGGATCCAGCTCGGCCAGGGGATGGGCGCAGACCAGGCCCTTGGGGTCG
>JANPKF010000517.1:0-3579 GCA_031425895.1 Caulobacteraceae bacterium
CCGCTGGAGCCATTGCTGGGCCGCGACGATATCGCCGACATCATGGTCAATGGTGCCCAGCGGGTGTTCATCGAAGTCCAAGGCCGGTTGCAGCTGACCAACGTCCGCTTCCGCGACAACGCCCAGCTGATGAACATCTGCCAGCGGATCGTCAGCCAGGTCGGCCGCCGCGTCGACGAGAGTTCGCCGATCTGCGACGCCCGCCTGCCCGACGGCTCCCGCGTCAACGTCATCGCCCCGCCGCTGGCCCTCGAAGGGCCGACGCTGACCATCCGGAAGTTCAAGAAGGACAAGCTGACCATGAAGGACCTGGTGGACTGGAAGTCCGTCAGTCCTGAAGGGGCCCGCGTGCTTGGCGTTATCGGGGCCTGCCGCTGCAACGTTCTGATCAGCGGCGGCACCGGTTCGGGCAAGACCACCCTGCTCAACACCATGACCGCCTTCATCGACCCGACCGAACGGGTCATCACCTGTGAAGACGCGGCCGAACTGCAGCTGCAGCAGCCGCACGTCGTGCGCCTGGAAACCCGACCGCCGAACCTCGAGGGCAGCGGCCAGATCACCATGCGGGACCTGGTCAAGAACTGCCTGCGGATGCGTCCCGAGCGGATCATCGTCGGCGAAGTCCGTGGCCCTGAAGCGTTCGACCTGCTGCAGGCGATGAACACCGGCCACGACGGCTCGATGGGCACCCTGCACAGCAACAGCCCGCGTGAAGCCATCAGCCGCCTGGAATCGATGATCACCATGGGCGGCTACGGCCTGCCCTCGAAGACCATCCGCGAGATGATCGTTGGTTCGGTCGACGTCATCATCCAGGCCGCCCGCCTGCGCGATGGTTCGCGCCGCATCACCCACGTCACCGAGGTCGTCGGCCTGGAAGGCGACGTCATCGTCACCCAGGATCTGCTGATCTACGAGATGACCGGCGAAGACGCCGACGGCAAGATCATCGGCAAGCACCGCTCGACCGGCATCGCCCGGCCGCGTTTCTGGGATCGCGCCCGCTACTACGGCCTGGAGCGTGAACTGGCCGAGGCCCTGGACGCGTCGGAGTAGCGGCGATGCTGATCACCATTCTCATCGCCTTCCTGGCCTTCGTGACCATCGCCGGCCTTGGCTTCGCGTTCGCCGGCTCCGGAAGCAGCAACAAGGCGACCAAGCGGGCTCAGGCGATCGTCTCGGGCGGCCCGCGCACTACCGCTGACCGCAAGGCCATCGCCCGCGCTGCGGCCAACACGCCCGAAGCCCGCCGAAAGCAGATCCTCAAGACGCTGAAGGATCAGGAACGGCAGCAGAAGAAGGCCACCTTCAACCTGCAGGCCAAGATGCTGCAGGCGGGCCTTAAGGGGAACGTCAAGGTCTTCTGGATTGTCAGCGGCGTTGTCGGGGTCCTCGTCTTCGTCGCCGTGCTGCTGTTCCAGCGCAACCCGCTGATCGCGCTCGGCGCGGGCTTCGCGGCCGGCTTCGGCCTGCCCCGCTGGGTCATCGGCTTTCTCTCCAAGCGCCGCATCAAGAAGTTCACCGAGCACTTCAGCGACGCCATCGACATCATTGTCCGCGGCATCAAGTCCGGCCTGCCGGTCCATGACTGCCTGAAGATCATCGGCCGCGAGAGCCCCGAGCCGCTGGGCGGCGAGTTCCGCACCCTGGTCGACAACGTCGGGGTCGGCATCGCTATCAGCGACGCCCTCGAGAAGATGTTCCAGCGCATGCCGACCAGCGAGCTGCGCTTCTTCGCCATCGTGCTGGCCATCCAGCAGAAGACCGGCGGCAACCTGGCCGAGGCGCTGAACAACCTCTCCCAGGTGCTCCGGGCCCGGAAGCTGATGCGGGAGAAGATCAAGGCCCTGTCGTCGGAAGCCATCGCCTCCAGCTTCATCATCGGCGCCCTGCCGCCGGGCGTGGTCGTCCTGATCACGGTGACGACCCCGGCCTACATGGCCCCGATGTTCTCCGATCCGCGCGGCCATCTGATGCTGATGGGCGCGGCCTTCTGGATGAGCTGCGGCATCTTCGTGATGCGCAAGATGATCAACTTCAAGTTCTGACGGGGAGCACGCCATGAGCCTCGTCAACATCCTGACCGACCCGGACAACATCCTCACCGCCTTCGTGGCGGCGATCACCTTCGCCACCATCGTCACCCTGGTCTCCCCGATGCTGAAGGGCGACAAACTGGAGGGGCGGTTGAAGAGCGTCGCCAACCGGCGCGAGGAGTTGCGAAAGCGAAGTCGCGCGGCCCTGGCCAACAAGGGCGCGCAATCCACCTCCAGCCTGCGTCACACCGACGAGGGCCTCTACAAGAACGTCGTCGAGCGGCTACAGCTCTCCAGGCTTCTGGAAGATCCCAAGGTCGTCGAAAAGCTGGCCCAGGCCGGCTTCCGGGGCCCGCGCCCGATCTCGACCTTCTACTTCTTCCGGCTGGTCATGCCCTTCGCCTTCGCCATCCTGGTGGCCTTCTACCTGTTCGTGGTCAACGACTTCGGCCTGCAGACGATGCAGAAGGTGGCCGCCTGTTTCGCGGCCCTGCTGATCGGCTACTATGCGCCCAACATCTACATCACCAACATCGCCTCCAAGCGCCGCGAGAGCATCGTCGCCGCCTTTCCCGACAGCCTCGACCTGCTGCTGATCTGCGTCGAGAGCGGCATGTCGATCGAGGCGGCGATCATGAAGGTCAGCCAGGAAGTCGGATCGAGCTCCATCGAACTGGCCGAAGAGCTCAGCCTGCTGACCGCCGAACTCAGCTATCTGCCCGAGCGCCGCCAGGCCTATGAGGGCCTGGCCAGGCGGACCAACCACCCGGGCGTCAAGTCGGTGGTCACCGCCATGATCCAGGCCGAGCGCTACGGCACGCCGCTCGGCGCCGCCCTGCGCGTCATGGCCAAGGAGAACCGCGAACTGCGCCTCTCCGCCGCTGAAAAGAAGGCCGCCGCCCTGCCGGCCAAGCTGACCGTGCCGATGATCCTGTTCTTCCTGCCCGTCCTGTTCGTGGTCATCCTCGGCCCCGCGATCATCAAGGTGCAGGACATCATGGCCAAGCAGTAGGCATCAGTCCTCGGCGCGCTCGGCGCAATTACGCTAGACTCGCCCGGCGACGATCACTCGGGACCGGCGCGCCTGGAGAGACGCCCTTGTCCGATGATCGGCTGGCCTATGGCGTCTTCCTCGGGTCTCTTTCGCAGTCGGTCGAGGCGGGCGGCTTCCAGGTCGACCTGCGCACCGTCACCCTGCCTCCCTAGGCGGTGGAGGAGCACAGCCACGACGAAGGCCACTTCATCTTCACCCTGGCCGATGGCTATCGCTTGCTCGCCGCCCCGGACGCCCTGCGCCGCGGCGCGCTGATCTACAATCCACCGGGCGTCGAGCACCGCGACTGCTTCGACCTGGCCGCCAGGTGCTGCCCGCCGCCTGGGTCAAGGCCATGACCACCCCCTACGCCAGCGTCGGCGACGGGCGAGGCGACTATGGCTATCTGACCTGGTTGCCGAGCTACGAGGTGGCCGGCAAGCCGCACGCCGCCTTCGCCATGGCCGGCACGGGCGGCAACAAGGTGGTGGTGGTTCCGGACCTGAG
>JANPKF010000518.1:0-3514 GCA_031425895.1 Caulobacteraceae bacterium
CGGCGGTCAGGTAGACCAGGGCCTGGAGGAGGAGGTTCTCGGTCATTCGGCGGCGACCTTCTCACCAACAAGGCCCGCCAGACGGGCGCGGTAGCGTTGCGATTCGGCCTCAAGCGCCGCCGGATCCTTGATCCGCGCGCCATGGACCACGAAGGGCGTCTCCCACTGCATCTGGCAGAGGTCGGCGGTCTGTTCCAGCGGGCGCAGGAACTCCTCCATGGTGAAGTGGTTATAGCCGAGCTTGTGATAGGCCGAGGTCGGGCCGCCGGTGGTCGTGGCCACGAACAGCTTCTTGCCCTTCAGCTTGTCGCCGCCCTTGCCGTAGGCGAAGCCGTGCAACCAGACGAGATCGAACCACTCCTTCATCAGCGCCGGCATGGCGTACCAGTAGAAGGGGAACTGCAGGGCGATGACGTCGTGCTCCTTGAGCTTCTTCTTCTCGCCGGGCACGTCGATGACGAAGTCGGGGAAGGTCTCGTAGAGGTCATGGCGGGTGACGCCGTTCAGGCCATCAGAGGCCGACCAAAGGAGGCTGTTCGCCCGGCTCTTCTCGAGCGCCGGGTGGGCCATCACCAGGAGGACCTTACTGTCGCGCATTGCATTGCTCATGCTAGGTTTCCCAAGGTGACCGACCGATAATTCACCAACGGTTGAATTTCCCCGGGAGATGGGCGAAAGGACGCCGGTTTTCCAGCCGCAGGAGCTTTCATGGCCGACAAGGTCCGCAAGGACGCCGCCGCAGCCCTCGAAGGGGTGCTTTTCGACGGCATGACCATCATGGCGGGGGGCTTTGGCCTCTGCGGCATTCCTGAGAACCTCATCGCGGCGATCCGCGAGACCGGGGTGAAGGACCTGACCGTCGTCTCCAACAACTGCGGAATCGATGGCTTCGGCCTGGGCATCCTGCTGGAGAACCGGCAGATCAAGAAGATGGTGAGCAGCTACGTCGGTGAGAACAAGCTGTTCGAACAACTTTATCTCAGCGGCGAGCTGGAGCTCGAATTCAATCCGCAGGGCACGCTGGCCGAACGCATCCGTGCCGGCGGCGCGGGCATTCCCGCCTTCTTCACCAGGACCGGCGTCGGCACCCTGGTGGCCGAGGGCAAGGAAGTGCGCGAATTCGACGGCGAAGAGTATGTGATGGAGCGCGGGCTGACCGCCGATCTGTCCATCGTCAAGGCCTGGAAGGCGGACGCCGAGGGCAACCTGATCTATCGGAAGACGGCGCGGAACTTCAATCCGATGATGGCGACGGCGGGCAAGGTCTGCCTGGTCGAGGTCGAGGAAATCGTGCCGGTCGGCAGCCTGGACAAGGACAACATCCACACCCCCGGCATCTATGTGGACCGCGTCTTCAAGGGCGCGGTGTTCGAGAAGCGGATCGAACGCGTCACCACCCGCCAGAAGGAAGCCGTCTGATGCCCTGGACCCGCGACGAGACCGCCGCCCGCGCCGCCCGCGAACTGCAGGACGGCTTCTATGTGAACCTCGGCATCGGCATTCCCACGCTCGTGGCCAACTACATCCCCGAGGGGATGCATGTGACCCTGCAGAGCGAGAACGGCATGCTGGGCATGGGCCCCTTTCCTTTCGAGGGTGAGGCCGACGCCGACCTGATCAACGCCGGCAAGCAGACGATCACCGAACTGGCCTCGAGCAGCTATTTCAGCAGCGCCGACAGCTTCGCCATGATCCGCGGCGGCCACATCGACCTCTCCATCCTCGGCGCCATGCAGGTGGCGGCCAATGGCGACCTCGCCAACTGGATGGTGCCCGGCAAGATGGTCAAGGGCATGGGCGGGGCCATGGACCTGGTGGCCGGGGTCAAGCGGGTGGTGGTGGTCATGGACCATTGCGAAAAGACCGGCGCGCCGAAGCTGCTCAAGCAATGCACGCTGCCGCTGACCGGCAAGGCGGTGGTGGATACGTTGATCACCGACCTGGGGGTCTTCAGCATCGGGCGCGGCGCGGGCGTGAAGCTGCTGGAACTGGCGCCGGGCGTGACCCTGGACGAGGTGAAGGCCAAGACCGAGGCTGACTTCGAGGTGGCGCTGTAGCCGGGGACTGGTTGTCCGCACAAAGCCCTGCGGAGCTCGCACCGACGCTGATGCGGACAACCTGTCCCCGACAGGTCACCGGACCGTCCGAGCCAGGTCGGGGACAGGTTATCCGCGCGCGTCCCGAGGTGGTCCTGAGGCGGCCGTTCAGCGGATAACCAGTCCCCCTTCCGCCACGTGAATCTTTTCAAGGGCTGCTCAACGTGATGGCCTGCCCGCAAAACAGGGAGGACACCATGGATCTCAGCAATGCTTCGGCGCTCGTCACCGGTGGGGCCGGCGGTTTCGGCAGCGCCACGGTGCGCCGGTTGGCCCAGCGCGGGGCGCGGGTGGTCATCGCCGACGTTCACGCCGACCGGGGCGAGGCGCTGGCCAGGGAAGTCGGCAACGGCGCGGTCTTCGTCCACACCGACATCATGAGCGAGGACTCCATCGCCGAGGCGGTAGCCAAGGCGGTGTCGCTGGCGCCCCTGCGCGCCGCCGTGGTGGTCCATGGCGGACCGCCGGCGCCCGGCTCGACCGGGCCTTCCCGGACGGTGAACCGCGAAGGCAAGCGCCTGCCGCTGTCGCAGTTCATGCACACTGTGAACGTCTATCTGAACAGCGCCTTCGCCGTGACCAGCCAGGCGGCCGAGGCCATGGCCGCCAATGAGCCGCTGGAGTCCAACCAGCGCGGCGTCGTCATCAACACCGCCTCCATCGCCGGCTATGAGGGCCAGCCCGGCCAGGCGGCCTATTCGGCGGCCAAGGGCGGCATCATCGGCATGACCCTGACCGTGGCGCGGGACCTGGCGCCGCTGGGCATCCGGGCCGTGGCCATCGCGCCGGGCACCTTCCTGACCCTGGCCTACAGCTCGCGGATGACCGACGAACAGGCCCAGGCCCACTGGGGCCCGATGGTGCCCAACCCCAAGCGGATGGGCGATCCGGACGAGTACGGCATCCTGGCCGGCCACATCTGCGACAACGACTTCCTGAACGGCACGACGATCAGGTTGGACGGGGCGCAGCGGTTCTAGGGCAGTTCCTCCCCCACCGGGGGAGGGGGACCATCGCGGAGCGATGGTGGAGGGGGTCACCGCTGAAGTCGGCGGGTAAACCTGCCAGACGCGGCCGCGGGCGCCTGTGGGGACCCTCTCAGTCAGCCGCTTCGCGACTGACAACTCCCCCGAACCGGGCCTTCGGCCCTGGGGGAGCAACTGTGCCCGCGTGCTTCAGGGCGATGACTTCGCCGACGACGGCGACGGCGATCTCCCACGGGGCCTTGCCGCCGAGGTCGAGGCCGATGGGCGAGCGCAGGCGCTGGAGCTGACCCTCGCTGATGCCGGCGGCGCGCAGGCGGTCCAGCCGTTCGGCAAGGCGGCGGCGGGCGCCGAGCAGGCCGACGTAGGGGGCGTCCGACGGCAGGGCTACCGTCAGCCCCGCATGGTCGATGTCCATGTCGTGGCCACAGATGG
>JANPKF010000519.1:0-16031 GCA_031425895.1 Caulobacteraceae bacterium
TCGAAGATTTGAGGCTCTTTAGGCGGCACTAGATTGCGATGTCGTAAACGCTTGTTCCGTCAAAAATTCTCAACGGCGTTCTCTATTGGCAACTCGAAATTCCCCGATATGAGAACTGTTCTGCTTAGAATCGCACGGCGAAAGAGGCAGAGACGGTATCGCCGTTCTCACCCGGCGCATCGATCTCGCGATACCAGCGCAGCGCCACGGTCGCCGGTTTGCCAACGATTCTGGTATCATAGCCGATAATCGGGCCGGCGGCGGAGCCTTGCCATTTCATGGCGCCCAGCTTGGGTCCGCCCCGTGTCTTGTCGCCGACTGTGCGGGCGGAGTAGCCGACAGCGCCGAAGCGGAAGTCACCGATCCGGCGGACAACCGCGCCCTCGGCCTCGAACAGGCCCTGCGTCTGAAAGTCGCGGGCGTTGGCCTCGGTTTCCTCGACGAAGCGGCTGGCGGCCGAGACGTTCCATTCCGAATTCCTGGCCTTTCCAGCTCAGGCGGAAAGCCGGGGCATCCCGCACCGCCCAGGCATCCGGCGCCTCAGGCGCCGTGACGCTGGCCAGCAGGCGGTTTTCGGCGGGAGAGACGCGCAGCCGCTCAAGCGTCGGGTCCGTAAGGATCTGGGCGGCGGCGTGGTCAGCGCAACCCAGCGCGCCCGCGAAGGTCAGACAGGACAGGAACAGCCTCATTCACCGCTAACGGTCGCGGGCCGTCCGGGTTGCAGGCGGTTCTGATCGCGTACGAGGTTGACGCTCCGGACGCATTCGGAGAGGACGGCCCGGTCACCGCAGGAAGCCCGCGCCATGCCCACCACCATGTTCGGAATCAAGAACTGTGACACCGTCGCCAAGGCCCGGAAGTGGCTGGAAGGCGAGGGCGTGGCCTATGAATTCCACGACTACAAGACACAGGGCGTCACCGCCGACAGGCTGCGTGCCTGGGCCGGCGAGGTGGGCTGGGAAGTGCTGCTCAACAAGGCGGGCACGACCTTCCGCAAGCTGCCTGAAGCCGATCGGGCGGATATCGACGAGGCCAAGGCCATCGCGCTGATGGTCGCCCAGCCGTCGATGATCAAGCGACCGGTGGTCGAGGGGGCCGGGTCGCTGCTGGTCGGGTTCAAGCCGGAGCGGTACGCGGCGGCGTTCGGCAAATAATTTGGACGCCCTGCATCCAGACCGCTGTTCGGCGGCGACTAGTTCTCGAAACCGGGCGATGATCGTGCCGGGCTGGAGGGCAAGACGATGGAAGACCTGTTTCGATCCTACTGGTGGCTGTTGTTCCCGCTGGGCTTCTTCATCGCCTCGGCGTTCGATCAGATCATGCGCTATCAACGCCACCGCGACACCCTGAACCTGATCAAGAGCTATACCGACCAAGGCAAGGAACCGCCGGCGGCCCTGGTCGACAGGATTGCCGAGCGCGAGCATGACGAGCTGGAAGACGAGGATCGTGAATCCGAACGACGGGCCCGCCGGCGCTACCGGCGTCGGCGCGGCGGTTGGGATGCCGTCGTGCTGTTCGGCGTACTGGCGCTGGGTTTCGGGTTCGCGGCCGGCAGCGGCCTCTACAATGCGAGCGGGGCCTTCCTGATCGTCACCTTCGTCATGGTGGCGCTATGCCTGTCATCGCTGGTCAACGCGCTGATGAACCGGCGGGACTAGCCATGGACGCCCCTCTGGTGAAGGCGGCCCGGGAAGGATCCCAGGCCGCTTTCGCCCGGCTGGTCGAGCGCCACCAGGCGCCTCTGCGCGGCTTCCTGCGCCGGGCGCACGGCTGGGCCGAGGCCGACGACATTGCCCAGGAGGCCCTGGTCACCGCCTGGTCGAGCCTGAACCGGCTGCGCGACGACGAGGGCTTCCGGCCCTGGCTGTTCGGCATCGCCTGGAGGAAGGTGCAGACGGCGGCCCGAGGCGCGCGTCGCTCGGCGGTGCGGGACCACGACTGGGCGGCGACCGAGGAGCAAGCAGCGCCCGATGGCCTCGGCCCGGAAGAACGGCTGGCGCTGCAGGCGGCGATGGCCCAACTTGTTCCGGAGCAGCGGGCGGCGGTGACGCTCTGCCTGGCCGAGGGCTGGAGCCATGGCGAGGCGGCTGAAGCGCTGGGTTTGCCGCTCGGCACGGTGAAGTCGCATGTGGCGCGTGGACGCGATAGACTGCTGGCGAGTTTGGGAGAGCGTAGATGACCCCCGATGACAAGATCGCCGCCTTTCTGGGATCCGCCCGTCCGGCGTCTGAACCGTCGTTCAATGCCGCGGTGATGAAGGCCATCGCCCGCCGCGAGCTGGAGCAGTCGCTGTTGGTCGCCGCCCTGGGCGCGCTTGTCGGCGGCCTGGTGCTGTGGGCCGTGGCCCCGGTGCTGGCCCCCGTGCTGGAACCGGCGGCGCAGTCGATGGCGACGGGCGTGGCGGTGCTGATCGCGACGCTCAGCCTGGTCGGCATGGGTCAGCTTGTCATGCGTCCGCGGGAGGTCTGAGGCAGGGGGTTTCGCGCCTTACGAACATTTCATGCGGAAATCCGCATCCGTTACGCCTCCCTCGCGCCTCTCATGATCAGATGGCGCACGCAACAGCGCGGCGCCGCAGAGATTCGAGAGAAGGTTCACCACCATGGAAGTCCTCATCCCCATTTCGATGTTCGCCATGATCGCGGCCATTGTCATCGTCCCGGGCTGGCTGAAGAGCCGTGAACGCTCCGAGATGCAGAACACCCTGCGGGCCGCCATCGACAAGGGCCAGCCGATGCCGCCCGAGGTGATCGACGCCCTCACCAAGAACGTGAAGCAGCCCTCGTCGGCGCTCAGCGACATGCGCACCGGCGTCATCTGGATCGCCATCGGCGTCGGCATCGGCGTCTTCGGCTACTTCGTCTCCTATGAGGCGGACGGCGCCCTGCATCCCATTATGGGCATCGGCGCCATCCCGGTGATCATCGGCGCCACCTTCGTCATCCTCAGCTTCTTCAACCCCAACAAGGGCAAGCAGTCCTAGGACGGCTTTGGCTCCAAGGGGGAGTAGGCAACCATGGCCCAGGCAAGGGCTGTTACCGGACTGCATGATGTGGAGCTCGCCAGCCTCGCGGCGGCGGGCGACCGCCAGGCCTTTGGCGAGCTGGTGCGCAGGCACAGCTCCGCCGTCCGAGGTCTGCTGCGTCGGATGGGGGCCCAGCCCTCGACCGCCGACGATATCGCGCAGGACGCTTTCCTGACCGCCTTCGAGCGGGTCTCGGAATTCAGGGGCGAAGGGACGTTCGCCGCCTGGGTGAAGCGGATCGCCGCCCGCCTGTACGTGCGCCGCTGGCGCAAGGACAGCCGGATGACCGAAGAGGTGGAGCAGGACGATGAGGGTCATGGCGGAGAAATCTCCACCGTGGATCGCATCGATCTGGACGAGGCCATGAAGAGCCTGTCCGACCAGGAGCGTTTGTGTGTGTCGTTATGCTACGGCGCGGGACTTTCTCACGCTGAAGCGGCCGAAACCATCGGGGCCCCCTTGGGGACTGTGAAATCCCATGTCAAACGTGGTTTGGATAAGCTCCGGATCCGACTTGCGCCAACTCAAGGCGCAGGGCGCGAGGCGGAAAGGCAGGATCATGTCTGATCTAGAATTCGAAACGCGCCTCGACCGCATGTTCGCCGAGCCGCCGCACTACCAGGACGCGGAGCTGTTCGCGCGCCTGCTGGAGCAGCGGATGGAGCGCGGCTGGTCGCTGCGACGTCTGTTGATCGGCGGGGCCGGCATTGTCGCCGGCATTGTCGGGGTCGGCCAGATGATGGGCGCGGGCCTGTTCCTGAAAGCCGCCGGCAGCGAGGCCACGGCCCAGGCCAGCGCCGTGGGCAAGGCCTTCAGCGAGGTGATGAGCGCCAGCTCCAGCCTCGGCGCCCTGCCGATCAGTCCTGAAGTCCTGTGGATGACGGCGGCCCTGGGTGTTATGGCCCTCGGCTTCGCGATCACGCGGGCCACCCAGGAGTTCTAGCGTTGTCTTCCCATCGTCAGGAAGCGGTCCGGCGTCTCGCGGCGCCGGACATCGCCGCCCGCAAGGGCGGCGATCCCATTGTCTGCCTCACCGCCTATACCGCCCCGATCGCCGAGATTCTCGACGACCACTGCGACCTGCTGCTGGTCGGCGACAGCCTCGGCATGGTGGTCCATGGCCTGCCCAACACCGTTGGCGTCACCATGGAGATGATGATCCTGCACGGCCAGGCGGTGATGCGCGGGGCGCGCAAGGCCATGGTCGTCGTCGACATGCCCTTCGGCTCCTACGAAGGCAGCGCCCAGACGGCCTATGACAACGCCGCCCGGATCATGAAGGAAACGGGCGCCCAGGCGGTGAAGGTCGAGAGCGGCCCGACGGTGCCCGACACCATCCACTACATGGTCCAGCGCGGCATCCCGGTCATGGGCCATGTCGGCTTGCGGCCCCAGGCCGTGCTGGTCGACGGCGGCTTCAAGGCGAAGGGGCGCGACGAGGACAGCCGGGCCCGGATCATGGCCGAAGCCAGGGCGACGGCCGATGCGGGAGCCTTCTCGGTCGTGGTCGAAGGCGTCGCCGAGGGCCTGGCGCGGGACATCACCGCCGCCATCGCGCCGCCGACGATCGGCATCGGGGCGAGCGCCGGCTGCGACGGCCAGATCCTGGTCACCGACGATATGCTGGGCCTGTTCGACTGGACCCCGAAGTTCGTGCGGCGGTTCGCGGACCTGCGCGGCGAGATCGCCGAAGCCGGGGCGAAGTACGCCGCCGAGGTGAAGGCGCGGACGTTTCCGGGTGAGGCCGAGACCTACTTCGCGAAGAAGGGTTAGGAACAGCCGGTGAGAAGAGGGGGCGCATCGGGTTTCCGCATCGCGGAAATCCAAGGCGTCCCCGTTTGCTTACCACTTCCCCCCATCCCCAACGCACACTAGACAGTTCGCCTCCAATCAAGCCCCGCCAGAGCCATGCACGACATCCGAGCCATCCGCGAAAACCCCGCCGCTTTCGACGCCGGCTGGAGCGCGCGTGGGCTGTCTCCGCAAACGCCGGCCATCCGGGCGCTGGACGGGGAGATGCGGACGGCGACCACCGCCCTGCAGGCGGCGCAGAGCCGGCGCAACGACGCCAGCAAGCTGATCGGCCAGGCCAAGGCCAGGAAGGATGAGGCCGCCGCCGCCGCCCTGATGTCGGAAGTCGAGGCGCTGAAGGCCGAGATGACCACCCAGGGCGAGATCGAGGCCCGCATCGGCGGTCAACTTCGCGATCTGCTCGCCAGCCTGCCCCAGATTCCCGACGCCCAGGTTCCTCCCGGCGAGGATGAGGCCGGCAACGTCGAACAGCGCCGTCACGGCGACCCCGTCCGCCTCAACAACGCCCGCGACCACGTGGACCTGGGCGCCGCGCTCGGTGGTATGGACTTCGAGGCCGCCGCCCGCATGAGCGGCGCCCGGTTCGTGGTGATCAAGGGTCAGCTGGCGCGGCTTGAACGGGCCCTCGGCCAGTTCATGATCGACGTACAGACGACCGAGAACGGCTACACCGAGGTCAGCCCGCCGCTGCTGGTGCGCGATGAGGCGGTGTTCGGCACCGGCCAGTTGCCCAAGTTCGCGGAGGACCTGTTCCGCACCACCGACGGCCGCTGGCTGATCCCCACCGCCGAGGTGTCGCTGACCAACATCGTTCGCGAGCAGATCCTCGCCGAGGAAGAACTGCCCCTGCGGATGACCGCCCTGACCCCCAGCTTCCGCTCGGAAGCCGGCTCCAGCGGGCGCGACACGCGCGGCATGATCCGTCAGCACCAGTTCTACAAGGTCGAGCTGGTCTCGATCACCGCGCCGGAGCAGTCGGAAGACGAGCACCAGCGCATGGTCCAGTGCGCCGAGGGCATCCTCAAGAAGCTCGGCCTGTCGTTCCGCACCATGCTGCTGTGCACCGGCGACATGGGCTTCACCGCAAAGAAAACCTACGACCTTGAGGTCTGGCTCCCCTCGCAGAACACCTATCGTGAGATCTCCAGCTGCTCCAACTGCGGTGACTTCCAGGCCCGGCGCATGGACGCCCGCGCCAGGAAGGCCGGCGAGAAGGGCACGCGCTTCGTCCACACCCTCAACGGCTCGGGCCTGGCGGTCGGCCGCACCCTGGTGGCGGTGATGGAGAACTATCAGGACGAGAACGGCCGGATCGCCATTCCGGACGTGCTGCAGCCCTACATGGGCGGCCTCAAGCATATCGAAGCGGCCTGATGCGCATTCTCCTGACCAACGACGACGGCATCCATGCCGAGGGCCTCGAAAGCCTCGAGAAGATCGCCCGCGCCCTGACCGACGATGTCTGGATCGTGGCGCCCGAATACGAGCAGTCGGGCGCCAGCCGGGCCCTGACCCTCGCCGATCCCCTGCGGGTGCGCAAAGTCGCCGAGCGCAAATGGGCGGTGACCGGCACGCCGACCGACTGCGTCATGCTGGGCATCCGCAACCTGGTCGAAGGCAAGGCGCCTGACCTGGTGCTGAGTGGCGTCAACCGCGGCCAGAACATCGCCGAGGACGTGACCATGTCCGGCACCGTCGCCGGCGCCATCGAGGGCATGGCCCTGGGCATCCCGTCTATTGCCCTGTCGCAGTCGATGCTGGCCTTCCATGATGAGGTCATCCCCTTCTGGGAGACTGCCGAAACCTTCGGCCCGGGGATCGTCAAACGGCTGATCGAGATCGGCTGGCCGAAGGACGTCATCATGAACGTCAACTTCCCGTCGCGCCCGCCGGAGGAGGTGACCGCCGTCGAGGTGACCCGTCAGGGCTTCCGCGACATGCACATCCGCAAGGCCGAGCGGCGCACCGACCTGCGCGGCCGCGACTACTACTGGATGGGCTTCTCCGGCCAGCTCAGCAATCCCGCCGACGGCACCGACCTGAAGGCCACCTATGAAGGGCGCATTTCGGTGACGCCCCTCCATATCGACCTGACCCACAACGAAACCGTCCATGCGCTGAAAGGCCTGTTGGGCGGGGCCCCGCCGAAAGCCTGAATGTCCCAGTCGCCGCCCGAGCATGCCCCTCAGGAAGAGGGTGAGGATCGCGCCAAGCTGATCCTGGCGCTGCGCGAGCAGGGTGTGACCGACGTCAAGGTCTTGGGCGCCATGGAGAAGACGCCGCGCGAGATCTTCACACCGGACCTGTTCAAGACTCGGTCATGGGAAGATTCAGCCCTGCCCATCGCCTGCGGCCAGACCATCAGCCAGCCCTACATCGTCGGCCTGATGACCCAGGCGCTGACCCTGGACCGCCGGTCTCGGGTTCTGGAGATCGGCACTGGAAGTGGCTATCAGACCGCCATTCTCAGCCGTCTGTCGCGGCTGGTCTACACCATCGAGCGCTATCGCACCCTGATGGCCGAGGCCGAGGCGCGGTTCAAAACCCTGCAACTGGTCAATGTCATCACCAAGTTCGGCGATGGCGGAGAGGGCTGGGCCGAACAGGCGCCTTTTGACCGCATTATGGTCACAGCAGCGGCGCCCGAGGAGCCGACAAGACTCCTCGCGCAACTGAAACCGGACGGGGTTCTGGTGGCGCCGGTGGGCCGGGGGCCCGTCCAGCAATTGATCCGCTATGCGGGCGATGGCGCGGGCGGCTTCCTGCGGGAAACACTGTGCGATGTGCGGTTCGTCCCTCTGCTGGACGGCGTCGCACGCGAACTTTGAACCCCGCAATTCGCCGGCGTCTTCGTGTGCTTAACGCAGGCTTAACGCGCATCAAGCCAGGTGTGTCGTTCGACTGATCAAGAGAGCGGCGATGACCCAGTATTACACCCGCGCCCTGTTGCTCGCGGCCAGCGTCGCTGCCCTGAGCGCCTGCGCCACGGCCCCGACGCCGCGCTATCCGGTGGTCGAAGGCCAGGCGGCCGGCACCGGCCCCACCGCCATTGAAATGCCCAAGCCGACCTACCCGGTCCGCGAGGGGCAATACACGCCGCCGCCGCCCCCGCCGCCGTCGGAAGGGGACGCCGAGGAGGCCGCGCCGGCCGAGGAGCCGGGCGACGTCGCCTGGGCTCCGCCGCGACCGGAATACGAGGGCGGCATCATCAAGGTCGCCAACCTCGCGCCGTTGGCCGAGGCGCAAGCGGCCCCGATCCAGCTTGCTCAGAACGACATCGAGGAAGCGCCGGCGCCGGCAAGGCGCACCGAGACCCGCACCGTCGTCACCGTGGCCGGCAAGGTCGTGGCCGTCGACGGCAAGCCCAGGACCCACACCGTCAAGTCGGGCCAGGGGCTGGACGCCGTGGCCCGCGAACTGGGCACCACCCGCAAACAGCTGGCCGACGACAACAAGCTGAAGGAGCCCTACCTCCTCAAGCCCGGCCAGGTGCTGAAAGGCCCCGCCAGCAAGGGCAAAGCCTATGTCGTCGAGAGCGGCGACACGCTGACCGCCGTCGCAAAGCGCTTCAACGTCAAGCCGGCGGCCCTGGCCGAAGAGAACGGCATCAGCACCAAGGCGGCGATCAAGAAGGGCCAGAAGCTGCGCCTGCCGCAGGGCTTCAAGGACAGCGGTCCGACAAAGAAATCGGTCACCGTGACGGTCGACGCGCCGGCCCCGGTTCGGCCGCGCCCGCAGCCCCCGACCTATCAGCCGCCCGTGCAGCAGCCCTCGGCCGACCTGCCCGACGACCCGCGCGCCTTCCCGGCTCCGCGCCCGCCGGTCGAGATGCCGTCTGACCCGCGAGCGCTGCCGCCCGTGCAGCAGCCGCCGGTCCAGCAACCGCCGTCACAACTGCCGCCGGCCAGGCCGCCCGTCGAAAAGCCGGTCGAAAAGCCCGTCGTCAAACCCCCGGTCGCCAAGCCGCCGGTGGCCAAGCCGCCGGTCGTAGCGACGCCGCCGGTCGTCAAGCCGCCGGTCTACAAGCCGCCCGTGCAACAGCCGGTCGCGCCGCCGCCGTCGACCAGGCCGCTGCCGCCGCTGATGCCGGACGACAAGCCGCCGGCCTACAGCAACGAAGACTACCAGCGGATGGCCGCCGGTCGCTTCCAGTGGCCGGTGCGGGGAACCGTGGTCGTCCCCTACGGCCCCAGGGCCGGCGGACAGCGCAATGACGGCGTCGACATCGGCGCCGCGGCGGGAACGCCCGTGGTGGCCGCCGCCGATGGCATCGTCAAACTGGCCAACGAACTGCCGGGCTCCGGCCTGACGGTCATCGTCATCCACGCCGACGGCTGGGCCACGGTCTATGCCAACCTGCGCTCGGCCGACGTCGGCATGGACCAGCGTGTCTCTCGCGGCCAGAAGATCGGCGTTGTCGGCCAGAGCGGCGACGCCCCCCGGCCGCAGCTGCACTTCGAAGTGCGCCACTCGCCCTCGGCCAAGTTCAAGGCCCGGGCGATCGATCCCCAGATCGTCCTTCCCCGCTAGACCCTTTCAGGTTTTGATGTACGCATCAAAACCTGATCAAAAGGGTCTGGAATCAAACATTTAGAGCACGTCCAGGCGGCGGAACCGCGTACACTTCCGCCTGACGTGCTCTAGGGGAGGGGCTTTCCCTGTTCCCCGGCCAGGTCGCGGATGAACTGCCAGGCGACGCGGCCTGAGCGAGACCCCCGCGCCTGCGCCCACTGCAGGGCGCGGCGGTCCAGGTTCTCAGCGCCAAGGTCAAACCGGCCGGCATAGGTCCGCACGGCGTCCAGATAGGACGCCTGGTCCATCGGCGGAAAGCCGATCCACAGGCCGAAGCGGTCGGAAACGCTGACCTCCTCCTCGGCGTCCTCGGCGGCGGCGATCAGACCGCGGCCTTCAGCGTGGTCGCGTGGCATCAGGTGGCGGCGGTTGGAGGTGGCCACGAACAGCACATTCTCCGGCGGACCGGCGACGCCGCCCTCGAGGGCCGATTTCAGGGCCTTGGCCGCCGCCGCTCCATCCTCGAATGACAGGTCGTCGCACAGCACGACGAAGCGCTCCGGGCGATCTCGCAATACATCGAACAGGGCGGGCAAGGCAGTGACCTCGTCGCGGTCGACCTCTACCAGCTTGAGCGCTGCATGGCCCTTCACGGCGGCCATGAAGGCGGCCTTGGCCAGGCTGCTCTTGCCGGTGCCACGCACGCCCCACAGCAGGGCGTGGTTGGCCGGCAGGCCGCGGGCGAAGCGGGAGAGATTCTCCACGAAGCGCGCCTTCTGCCGATCCACCCCGACCAGCAGGTCCAGCGGCAGGGGATAGTCCGGCGCGGCCAGGAAGGCGGCCTTGGCCGGGTCATGGCGGAACAGGCGGGCGGCTGAAAAGTCGATCCCGGCCGGCGCGGCGGGGGCCAGGCGCTCGAGGGCCTCGGCGATGCGGGTCAGAAGAGGTGTCAGATCGGTCATTCGCCGTCGCTTCTACCGGACTGTGACGGCGAAAAGCCACAGCCAGCGCCCGTATTTGGGCCACTCATTGCAAACCACAGGGGCAAGCCCTAGTTTCCGCCGACCTGAAACCGGCGCGCCGAGACCGGCCGCGCCAATTGCCAAATTTGCGGAGTTACAATGCCTGGAGAAGCTTCCGGCCTGTTGCAAGCCATCGGCCTGCCGCTGCTGCTGATCGTCCTGTTCTACTTCATGATCCTGCGCCCGCAGCAAAAGCGCGCCAAGGAGCATCAGGCGATGATCTCTAACGTCAAGCGCGGCGACACGATCGAACTGTCCAGCGGCCTGATCGGCAAGGTCGTCCGTGTCGAAGACAAGGAAGTCGGCGTCGAAGTCGCCCAGGGCGTCACCGTCAAGGTGGTCAAGTCCATGATCGGCGTCGTCCGCACCAAGGGCGAGCCCGCCCCCGCCAACGACGCCAAGAGCTGATCGCTCTTTAGCAAGTTCGCCCGGAGCGACCCCGACCATGATGACCGTCTCCCGCTGGAAGATCATCGCCGTTATCGCGGCGGTGCTTCTCAGCCTTCTGTTCGCCATGCCGAACGTGCTGCCCGCCAATGTGCGTGACGGGCTTCCGGGCTTTCTTCCGAAAAAGGGTCTGAACCTCGGTCTCGACCTGCAGGGCGGCTCGCAGCTGCTGCTCGAGGTGGACACCTCGGCGCTCCGCAAGGAGCGGGTCACCAACCTGATCGAGGACGTTCGCCGGCTGCTGAGGGAGAAGAACTTCCGGGGCGCCAATATCAACGCCGTGGGTGATGGTCTTGTCATCGTGTTGCCCGACGCGTCGCGGGCGGCGGAAATCCTGGGGCTGATCCTTCGCCAGCTGGGCGCCGCGACCCGGACCGGCGCGCCGGACATGACGGTGGACCGCAGGAACGCCGAGCTGCGGGTCAACTATACCCCCGAAGCCATCCGCGAGGTCTCGACCCAGGCTGTCGAGCAATCGATCGGCATCATCACCCGCCGGGTCGACGATATGGGCACCCGCGAGCCGGCGATCAGCCGTCAGGGCGAGAACCGCATCGTCGTCCAGGCGGCCGGCGAGAGCGATCCCGAGAAGCTGAAGTCGCTGATCGGCCAGACCGCCAAGCTGACCTTCCAGATGGTCGACGAATCCATGCCGGCCCAGCAGGCCGAGGTCGAAGGCGTGCCGCCGGGTTCCGAGATCCTGCCCAGCGGCGATCCGCAATTCCCCAATCCCTACCTGGTCAAGAAGCGCGCTGACGTCACCGGCGAGATGCTGACCGACGCCCGCCAGGAAATGGACCCGTCCACGGGCCAGATCGTCGTCGCCTTCCGCATGAACGGCGAGGGCGCCAAGCGCTTCGGCTCGGTGACCAGCGCCAACATCAGCAAGCCGTTCGCCATCATCCTCGACGGCAAGGTTATCTCGGCGCCCAACATCAACAGCGCCATCACCGGCGGTTCGGGCATCATCACCGGCAACTTCGATGTCCAGAGCGCCAACGAACTGGCCATCCTGCTGCGCGCCGGCGCCCTGCCGGCCCCGCTGAATGTCGAGCAGCAGACCACCGTCAGCGCCAGCCTCGGCGCTGACGCCGTCGACGCCGGCCTGATCTCGACCGGCATCGCCTTCGTGGCGGTGCTGGCCTTCATGGTGCTGGCTTACGGCGTCCTGTTTGGCGGCATCTCGGTGGTCGCCCTGCTGGTCAACGGCCTCATGATCGTCGCCGCCATGTCGATGACCCAGGCCACCCTGACCCTGCCCGGCATCGCCGGCCTGATCCTGACCCTGGCCGTCGCCGTCGACGCCAACGTGCTGATCTACGAGCGGATGCGTGACGAAATCCGGTCAGGCCGAACGCCGCTGGCGGCGGCCGACGCGGGCTTCTCCCGCGCCATGCTGACCATCTTCGACGCCAACATCACCCACCTGGGCGCCTCCATCATCATGTTCAGCCTCGGGGCCGGACCGGTGAAGGGCTTCGCCTGGACCCTGGCGATCGGCGTGTTCACCTCGGTGTTCAGCGCCGTTCTGGTCACCCAGGTCCTCCTCGCCTTCTGGTTCCGCGTCGCGCGGCCCAAGAACCTCCCGATTACGTGAGCGGTCCCATGAGCACTGAAACCAAAGGCTTCTGGCCCCTCATCAAGCTGATCCCGATCAAGACCAACTTCCGCATGATGCGCTGGGCCAAGCCCTTCGCCCTCATCTCGTTGATCCTCTGCATCGGCTCGATTGCCGTCACCGTGGTGCCGTTCACGCCGCCCTGCGGCGGTCTGAACTGCGGCGTGGACTTCAAGGGCGGCACCCTGCTGGAGATCAACACCGCGCCCAAGGTCGTCGACCAGAAGCGCCTCGTCGATCTCATCAAGTCGTATGGCGTCAACGACGTCCAGGTCCAGGGCATCGGCCAGCCGAACGCGACCGGCGGCCAGACGGCGGCCAACATCCGCTTCATGACCCCGGATAACGCCAACCCGGCCAAGAAGATGACCGAGATCCGCGCCGCTCTCTCCACGGAGCTGGGCAAGGTCGAGTTCACCCGCGCCGACGTGGTCGGTCCCAGCATCTCCGGCGAGCTGTTCAACAAGGGCCTGCTGGCCCTGGTGCTCGGCATCGGCATGATGATGACCTACATCTGGTTCCGCTTCGGCCGCTCGTTCGGCCTCGGCGCGGCCCTGGCCCTGCTGCACGACGTCATACTGACCTTCGGCCTGTTCGCCCTGACCGACATGGAATTCACCCTGACGACGGTGGCGGCCATCCTGACCATCATCGGCTACTCGGTGAACGACACCATCGTCGTCCTCGACCGGGTCCGCGAGAACCTGCGCAAGTACAAGAAGATGCCCATGCAGGAGCTGCTGGACCTGTCGATCAACGAGACCTTCTCGCGGACGATCATGACCGGCGTGACCGGCCTGATGGCCCTGACCGTGCTGGCCGTCTACGGCGGCGAGGCCCTGTTCGGCTTCTCGATCGCCATGATCTTCGGCATCGTGGTCGGCACCTGGTCCTCCTTCTTCATCGCCGCCCCCGTGCTGATGTGGCTCGGGGTCGTGCGCGGCGACGAGGACGTCGAAGTGCAGGTCCTGGGACCGGCTTCGCGGGCCTGAGGCAGCCCATTGATCCGCTCATCCCGGCGAAGGCCGGGACCCAGCCGCCTGAGAACCGGCCGTTCAGGATAGAACGCTGAGCAACGCGGGTGAATCTGGATCCCGGCTTTCGCCGGGATGAGCGGGAGATTGGGAGGCCTCAATGGCGAACAGCGACTCAAAGGGACTACGCCAGGCGCCTTCCATCGACGCCTGGGGCGGCGGCGGCTTTCGGGTCGCCGGCCTCTGGCGGCCGGGCTCGCTGCTGATCCTCGACGACGCGGCCCAGGACTGGCCGGTGGCCAGCCTGGCGTCGCTGACCCTCCAGGACTTCGCGCCGGTGTTGGCGGCCGGGTCCGCGGTGGAGTTCGTGCTTCTGGGCACGGGCCTCACCCAGGGGCTTCCGCCGCGCGAAATCCGTGAGGGCCTGCGGGCCCGGGGCCTTGGTCTGGAGTTCATGTCCAGCGAAGCGGCGGCGCGCAGCTACAACGTCCTGGCCTCCGAAGGCCGCCGCATGGCCGCCGCCCTCATCGCGGTGTGACATACGCGCCCTGAGACGTCTTGGCAGGTCAAGGCGAACCGGCCTATAGCTGAGCCCCTGGGTAGGATTTTCGAGGGGCTCGAACAATGACGGCGCTGCTGTCCAATTTCCGAAACACAATGATTGTCAGCTTCGTGCTGGCCCTTGTCATGGTCTACGCCTATTTCGCGGCGAACCAGGGCACGACCGCCGATTTCGCCATTGCCGTGCTGCGCTGGCTGCACGTCTTCTTCGGCATCCTGTGGATCGGCCTGCTGTACTACTTCAACTTCGTGCAGATCCGCGTCATGCCGCAAATCCCGGCCGAGCTGAAGCCGGCGGTCAGCAAGTACGTCGCGCCTGAAGCGCTGTTCTGGTTCCGCTGGGCCGCCCTGGCCACCTGGGTCGTCGGTGTCGCGCTGGCCGCCCACCGCGGCTACCTGCTGGAAACCTTCAGCCTGGGCGCCACCGAGGGCTTCGCCAACACCGGCCACATCCTGCTCGGCATCGGCATGTGGCTCGCCACCATCATGTTCTTCAACGTCTGGGCCTTCATCTGGCCGGCGCAGAAGATCGCGCTCGGCATCAAGGAAGGCTTCGACGCCGACGCCAAGGCGGCGGCCGGCAAGAAGGCCATGCTGTTCTCGCGGACCAACACCCTGCTGTCGATCCCGATGCTGGTCACCATGACCATGAGCCAAACCATCTTCGGCTAGGCTCCGGCCTCAGCTAAGAGAAGGGCCCGCCGGCGACGGCGGGCCCTTTTTCGTGGACCCCCATCTTCCTGAAAGCATGCAAAACCTGGACGCCATCCTCGCCGACAAGGACCCGGACCGCTGGCTGTCCAGCCGCTTCGTTGCCGACACCGCGGCCAGGGCCGACCTCGTCGCCCTCTACAGCCTCGACAACGAACTTGCCGCCGTCAGCCGCAAGGTGCGTGACCCGCTGGTGGCCGAGATGCGCCTGGCCTGGTGGCGCGAGGCCCTGGAGGGTCTGATGGCCCGGGGCGACACCCGTGGCCATGCGGTACTTGAGGGGCTTAAGGCCGCCCGGTTCCCCATGGATACCGTCGCCGGCCTGCCCGATCGCTACATCGAAGCCCTGGACCCGCCCGAGGACGACGAGGCCCTTCTGGCCCGCATCGACGAGACCGATGGCGTTGTCATGGCCCTGGCCGCCCTGCGCCTACATCCGGACGCCCGGGTCGAACAGGTGGCGGACGCCGCGCGGGCCCTGCGGCTGGCGCGGTCGGGACAGGCCGACAGGGCCGCCGTCGCCGATGTTTTCAAGCGCGGGCGGGGGGCTCTGGCCTCTTTGCCCTCCGACGCCTTCCCGGCGGTGGCGCACGCGGCGCTGGCCAGGCCCTATGCGGCGGGCGGCAAGCCGGGGCCGCTGGGCAAGCGGCTGCGGATGACCTGGGCTGTGATGACCGGCAAACTCTGATCCTTCTCCCGACAAGCGGGAGAAGGGATCGTGATGGCTGCGCCTACTTCTTCTCCGCCGTCCACTGGTCCAGCCAGCCCAGCACCTCGTCGTGCCACTGCACGGAGTTCTGCGCCTTCAGCACCCAGTGGTTCTCTTCCGGGAAGTAGAGGAACTTGCTGGGCACGCCCCGGCGCTGCAGGGCGGTGAAGGTGGCGATGCCTTCTTCCGGCGGAACGCGGTAGTCCTTGCCGCCGTGGATCACCAGCATCGGGGTGTTCCAGTCCTTCACGTGGTTGGACGGATTGAACTTGTCGTAGGTGGTGTTCGGCTCATAGGGCGTGCCGCCGTTTTCCCACTCGGTGAACCACAGCTCTTCGGTCGAATAGCCCATGAAGCGGGTGTCGAAGATGCCGTCATGGTTGACCAGGCACTTCCAGGGCTTGGCCCAGTTACCCGCGATCCAGTTGACCATGAAGCCGCCGTACGAACCGCCCAGCGCGCAGGCCCGGTCGCTGTCGAGGAAGCTGTACTTGCCGATCGCGTGGCTCCAGCCCTTCTGCAGGTCCTCCAGCGGCCGGTCGCCCCAGTGCTGGCTGATGGAGTCGGTGAAGCCCTGGCCGTAGCCGGTCGAGCCGTGGAAATCGATCATCACCACGGCGTAGCCGCGCGACGCATA
>JANPKF010000520.1:0-2900 GCA_031425895.1 Caulobacteraceae bacterium
GCTGGCGGGTGTCAGCGCGTCGACCTCTCCGCCCAGCAGGGGAAGGCGATGGCTCATTTGGGGCAGGGCGTGTTCCATGGGTCGCCACGATAATCAGCCGCGCTTTCGACACAGTTAGGAGTCGTGGTTAAGCAGCCGTCACCGGAACTTCAGCTTCAGCCCCAGGATCACCGTCGACAGCACCAGGCAGACCGCGTTCGACAGCACCACCGGCCAGCTGCCCGACAACGCCCCGTAGGCGGTCCAGAGGACGAACCCCGTCACCGTCAGGGCGAACATGTTGAGGGACACCGACGAGGCGTCCTTCTCCTTCCAGATCTTGAAAATCTGCGGCGTGAAGCTGGTCATGGAGCAGACCGCCGCGCCGACGCCCACGGCGTTTATCCAGATCTTGTCCATGCCAGCCGAAACGCGGGGTCGCCCCCGCTGTTCCGGTCCGGCTAGAACATCATCCGGCCGGCCAGGCGCAGGTTGTAGCGGTCCTCGCCCTCGGCGCTTTCCAGGTCGCCCTCGACGGCGACGTAGGACATCGGCGTACCGGCCTTCAGCGAGAAGCCGATAATGGCCGCGCCTTCGCCCGGCTCGGTGGCCACCAGGGTGAAGGGGGTGCCGCCGTTGAAGGAGGCCACGGTGTTGCCGATCTCGCCCGCCAGGTGCTGGCGGTAGCCGACGCGGATTTCCGGACGCCACCAGTTGTCGCGACCGAAGGTGGCCCCGAAGGCCAGTTCGGCGGCGGCCGACAGGCGGCTGCTGTTGCGGTCCTCAACCGTCAGGCCCAGGCCGACATCGCCGTCCTCATCACGCTCGCCTTCGGCCAGGTAGAGGTAGTCAAGGCTGACCTGCGGGCGGACGTAGAAGCGGCCGAAGCGGGCCTCGTAAGCGACCATGGCGTTGGCCGTGCCGGTGAAGCCGCCCCAGCTGGCGCTCGATTCGCGGATCGTGCCGGGGTTGGTGCTGGTGGCCGGGTTGATGAACCGGCGCTCGCCTTCGAACCAGCCGTAGCCGGCCGCGCCGCGGGCGGCGAACAGCCAACCGCCGACGTTCTTGCGCCAGTAGACGCCGGCTTCCACCAGCGAGACGTTGGTCTGCTCGCCGATCTGGGCGACGTCGTCCTTCTCTTCGGCGTTCATGTAGGCCAGCGTCGCGCCCAGGGCGCCGCCGTCGTCGCCCATGCTTTCATAGCCGGCGATGAAGCCGAAGGCCTTGGTTTCCGAGCCGACGGTGATGCCCGTCTCGCGCAGCACGCCGACGTTGATCTCCTGCACCCAGACGCTGTCGGGACCATACTTCTGGCCCATGTCCGGACGGGTGGCGGTCAGGCGGAACAGGCCCTGGGTGGCGTTGTCGAGGGCGGAGAACAGGCCCTCGCCCTGGTCGGGCAGCAGCTGGTCGTAGAGCCGCAGGAAGTCCTTCTTGTTGGTCGCCGCCAGGAAGGCGTCGGCCAGATCGTCGTCGGCGAACAGCGCCTGATAGACGGCGTCCAGGGCCGAGCCCTGGTTGTCGGTCAGGCCCATGTCGGCGGCGTTGCGGCGCGCGATGGTCAGGTAGACCTCGCCCAGGGCCGTGTTGGCCGTCGCGGTGACATTGTAGAAGTAGGGCCGGTTCTCGGCCAGGGCGTCGGTGTTGACGGCGCCGAACGTCAGGGCCCCGGCCTTGACGATGGTGTACTGGCTGCCGGCGCCGATGTTGCTGTCGATCAGGCTGGTCAGCTCGAAGCCGATCGTCGAACCGTTGGCGAAGCTGGCGGTGTCCATCTCGAACACCGTGTTGGTGCGGCCGGCCGTGCCGGTCGGATCGATGGTGACGAACAGTTCGCCCTTGGCGGCCACGGTCAGGGCGTCGCCGCGCACCACGCTGGTGTTGACGGCGGTCAGGCGGCCGTCGTTGATGGCGATGGTCAGCTGGTCGTCGAGGTTGGCCGCGGTGTAGCGGTCCGCGCCGGTCGTCTCATTGACGGCCTTCAGGTTCAGCACCTCGCCCTTGGCGTCCGCCCCGCCGCTGATGGTCAGGGTGTCGGCGCCGAGGCCGAAGGACATGTTGCCCAGCATGATGCCGTTGGACAGCGTCAGGCTGTCGGCGCCCGAGCCGAACAGGATGTCGCCGATGATCAACGGCTCGTCGGCGTCGTCGATGCCGTCGGCGTCGCGGTCGGCGTCGGCGATCTTGTCATCGCCGTCGTCGCCGTCTGGGCCCTTGTCGTCCAGGGTGACCGCGACACCGGCGGTGTTGGCGCGCAGGTCGATGGCGATCGACCGGCCTTTGATGGTCTCGTTGTTGGGGTCGAGATCGGTATCGTCGGTATCGGCGGCGTCGTCGTTGCGGACGATGGAGGCGACGATGGTGCCGGTGACGTTGATGCTCTGCAGAGTGCCCGAGCTGTCGCGAATGCCGATGGCGCTGGCGTTCTCGCCCGACCCGGTCGCCGAGATGAAGCCGCCGACATTGAGGAGCGGAACACTGGAGGCGGCGCCGATGTCGATGCCGACCGCTTCGACCCCGGTTTCGGTGGCAAGCGGCGCCGAGGTCGTCGAAGCGATGGCGACAATGGCGCCGTCGATCATCAGCTCGTCGGCGTCCACGTCCCCGGCCAGCCACAGGCCGCGGGCATTGTTGTTGTAGGCGCGGGCGGTGACGTTGCCGGCGACGCGCACGCCGCCGTTCAGTTCGACGTTGTAGCTGGCGTTCTCGCCGGCATCGGTTACGTCGCCGTCGTTGTTGAGGTCGAGAGCGGGCACGCCGATCTGGATGGCCGTCGAGGCGACGTTGTCATAGACGCCGTCGGAATTGACCGTGCCGCTGACGACCAGGCCGTAGCGGTTGTCGCCGGCGATGGAGCCGACGTTGCCGACGGTGACGGTCTCGGTGGTCGAGCCGATCAGCAGGGCCGGCGCGGCGCCGAA
>JANPKF010000521.1:0-2182 GCA_031425895.1 Caulobacteraceae bacterium
TTCCTCGGCCGTGACCGTCATGAAGACGATCGAGCGGTCAGGGCGCGGGCCCGAGGCGAAGGCGCGGCCCTGCTCGATGACGGCGGCGACGCCCGTCGCGTTGTCGATGGCGCCATTGTAGATGGTGTCGCCCCTGGCGTCCGGCTGGCCTACGCCCAGGTGGTCCCAGTGGCCCGAGTAGATGACGTATTCGTCCGGATGCGTCTTGCCGGGCAGCAGACCGACCACGTTCTTGGAGACGATGACCTCCGGCTTGACCTTGAAGTCGGCCGAGAAGGTCGCGCCCTTCAGTTCGACCGGCTTGAAGTCGCGCCCCTGGGCCTTTTTCTTCTCGGCTTCGAAGTCGAGGCCGGCGTCCTTGAACAGGGCCACCGCGACATCGCGGGTGATCCAGCTTTCGACGGCGGTGTGGGCCTTGGTCGGGTCCTTCCGGACGATGTCGAACATGGTGTTGGTGTTGGAATTCTTGACCGTCGCCCAGCCGTAGGAGGCGCCCTTGGTTTCATGGACGATCAGCACACCGGCGGCGCCTAGGCGGGCGGCTTCCTCGTACTTGTAGGTCCAGCGACCGTAGTAGGTCATCGCCTTGCCGCCGAAGTCACCTTCGCCGGTCTCGATGTCCGGGTCGTTGATCAGGACGACGATGATCTTGCCCTTCACGTCCAGGCCCTTGAAGTCGTCCCAGTTGCGTTCCGGGGCCTTGACCCCGTAGCCGGCCCAGACGATCGGCGCGTTCTTCAGCGACACAGCCTTCTGGCCCGTCATCGAGGCGCGGATGGCGATATCGTCCCCCTGCGCCAGGGAGACGGTCTTGCCGCCGATGGTGAAGCTGGCGGCCACCGGGCCGTCGATGTCGAAGCGGCCGAGCGGCACGTCCTGGGTCCATGCTCGCTTGCCGTCCTTGCCCTTGTCGCCGCCGGGCTGCAGGCCGGCCTTGGCATATTGCTCGGCAATGTAGGCGACCGTCTTGGTTTCGCCGGCAGTGGCGGGGCCGCGCCCTTCGAAGCTGTCGTCGGAGAGAACCTTCACATGCTCGGTCAGACGGCCTGCGTCGAACCGGGGATCGGCGGCGAAGGCCGAGACGGGCAGGATGGCGATGGCGGTGGCCAGAAGCAGGGACTTCATCGAGGCTCAGACTCCGGGGGATCAAATGGGCGCGAAACCTAACGTCACGGGAGGTCGCCCGCCAGTGGCGGAATTGGCGGAAGAGTCAAACGGTGTTCGGCCGGGAACCGGGTTATGGTGCGGCATGCGTCGTCGCCAACTCATCCTCGGCCTGGGAGCTCTGCCATTGCTGGGGACCACCCTGTCGCCAGAGGGGCGGGCAGGCGTCGACGCCATCAGCGCCGCACTCGGCGATCCCCGACTCGGCCGCACCGACGCCCTGTTGGTTCTTCAGGGCGGGGAGACCCGCTACGAACTCTATGGGCCGGACCATGGCCCGGCCACGCGCCACGTCAGCTGGTCGATGGCCAAGTCCGTAACCCACTCCCTGATCGGCGCCGCCGTCCTGCACGATGGCCTCGACATCGACCGGCCCGTCTCCGTCCTGCCGACCGCCGGCCTCACCCTCCGCCACCTGCTGACCCTGACCGACGGCCTGCCATGGGACGAGGCCCGCCAGCCGGCCGCAATCGCGTCCGACGCCTCGCGACTGTTGTTCGGCGAGGGCCGCCTGGACGTCGCCCGGTTCGCCGCCAGCCGGCCAGGCAAGCGAAAGCCGCCCGGAGCGACGTGGAATTACTCAACCGGCGCCTATCATCTGATCGCCCGCGAACTGACCGCCCGGCTGTTCCCCGCCCTGGGTCATCCCGGCGAGCGGCGTGCGGCCATGGCGGACTGGATGCGGCGACGACTGTTTGATCCTGCCGGGATGCCAGGCGCCCTCTGCGAGTTCGATCCGCAGGGAACCTTCTATGCCGGCTCGCTGATGTGGGCGACACCTTGGGACTTCGCCGCCCTCGGCGCCCTCTACCTCAACGACGGCGTTGTGGGCGACCTGCGAATCCTCCCCGAAGGCTGGACCCGATTCGCCCGGACGCCGACCGTGGAGCCGACCTACGGCGCCGGCTGGTGGCTGGAAGGGGCGCATGGACCCCATGCCGGCCCGGCCCTGCTGGGCGGATCGCCGGCCGACGCCTTCCACGCCAGGGGCCTCGATGGACAGCTGATCCTGGTCGTC
>JANPKF010000522.1:0-8017 GCA_031425895.1 Caulobacteraceae bacterium
ATGGCGACGTGCGGCAGGTCGGCGCCGCCGACATCCTCGGGCGCGTCGAGACCCCACAGGCCCATTTCCTTGGAGACCGCGTCGACCTTGAGGGTATCCTCACCGGTCAGCGCCGCCGCGCCGCCGGCCGCCTCGCGTTCCAGGACACCGGCTTCGAGCGGATTCAGATGGTCGTCGACGAAGCGACGGACCAGGTCCTTGAGCATGCGGTGGTCTTCGTCGAGGTCGAAGTTCATGGCGCGTCCCTTGGTGTTTTGCCGGGTTTAGCAGGATGACCGTGAGGGAGGGGAAGAGGTTTTCCGACCTGTCGGCGCATGGACTGCGTTATCGAAGCGGCGACCATTATATCGCAGGGCCTCCGACCTACAAAAAAGGGCGCGCGTTCTCCCGGCCTGAGGAAGACGGGCCAAAGGCCATGTGGCGTAGGCTTTTGCGTGGGCTCAGCTCTGTGGATGTAGCCCAGCACGTAGGTCGGTCTGTAGGTCGAGGCGCGGGGTTTGTAGGTCGAAAGCGCGCCGGTGCGGGCTACGCGCCTGGCAAGACCTTTGGCCAGTGGTGAAAAGTGCGATGAATATGTCTAGACATATTTTTTAAGTGCTGATTTCCCGAGACTTTGCGGGCTTTCGGCGCCGCGGCCCGAGCGCTCAACGCCTTCGCCTCGTCCAGGAAATCCACGACCTTGGTCAGCGGCATGGGGCGGGCGATGAAGTAGCCTTGGGCCAGGTCGCAGCCCATGGCGGTGAGGATGGCCAGGCTCTCGGCCGTCTCGACGCCCTCGGCGACGATCTTCAGCCCGAGGCTGTGGGCGAGGTCGACGGTCGACTTGACCAGCAGGGCGTCGCGGGCGTTGCGGTCCAGGGTGAGGATGAATTCCTTGTCGATCTTCAGTTCGTCGGCGCGGATCTGTTTCAGATAGGCCAGCGACGACAGGCCCGAGCCGTAGTCGTCGATGGAGATCTTGATGCCGGCGGTGCGGAAGCGGTCGATGATGTCGTGCGCCGTCTCGGGGTGATCGATGACGGCGGTCTCGGTGATCTCGAGGCAGATACGGCCTTCAGCCACCGCGATCATGTCGATGACCTCGGTCGCGAACTCCGGCTCGCCCAGCATGCGGCCCGACAGGTTCACCGAGACCAGAAGGTCGTGGCCGGCAAGGCGCAGGGCGGCCTGGTCGCGCAGGGCCTGTTCCAGGGTCCAACGGGTCAGGGCGCGGATGTGGCCGGTCTCCTCGGCCAGGGCGACGAACATGTCGGGGGCGACAAAGCCGCGCGTCGGATGGTTCCAGCGGATCAGGGCCTCGACGCCGGTGACGAGGCCGGCGCGGGTGTCGTGCTTGGGCTGGTAGGCCAGGGTGATCTCGCCGTTGCCGAGCGCGGTCAGCATCTCGCTCATCAGCGAGAGTTTGGAGGCGGGGTCGCCGTAGGTCTCGGCGTCGAAGGCCAGGGCCGGCCTGCGGGTGGCGCGGGCCTGGTCCAGGGCGATGCTGGCCCGTTCGGCCGGGGCGGCGGCGTGGACCTCGGCGACGATGGCGAGGCCGGCGTTGAGGCCCACATCGATGGCCTGGCCGTCGACCGTCACCGGTCTGGAGAGGGCGACGACGAGGGATTCCAGCTGGGCCAGCGCGGCGGCGGGGTCATCGGCGCGGAAGACGAGCGCCAGGCGCTCGCTGGACATGCGGGCGCAGAGGTCGCCCGGGCGAAGCCGGGTGACGCGCAGGGCCAGCTGGCGCAGCATTTCGCCGGCCAGGCGGTAGCCGACGGCGGCGCGCACCTGAGGAAAGCGATCGACCCCGATGGCGGCGACGTAGAGGCCCGCCGGATCGGCGGCGGCGATGGCGGCTTCCAGGGCGCGGCGGTTGGGCAGCGCGGTTTCCTGGTCGGTCAGGGCCATGGTGGTGATGCGGCCCTCACGTTCCCGGATGCCGCTGGCCATGGCGTTGAAGCTGTCGGCAAGGCGGCCGATCTCGTCGCCGGTGTCGACCTCGACATGGGCGTCCTCGCCGTCACGCAGGCGGCGGGCGGCCTCGTCGAGGGCGGAGATGGGACGGGTGATCGAGCGGGCCAGCAGCCAGCTGCCGGCGATGAGCAGGCCAAGGCCGAGCAGGCCGACGAAGACCAGGGTGACGAGCAGGCTGCGGTACGGCGCCATGGCCAGGTCGAGCGGATAGCGCAGGACCAGGACGGCATCGGCTTTCTCGCCCATCACCTTGACTGGCCGGGCCAGGGCGACCGCTTCACCGCTGTCGGTCTGCAGGGGGCGCGGCAGCACCGATTTGTTGTCGGCGAAGGCCTGGAGGCGGGCGTCGGTCCTGCCCGCATCGGTGGATTGCCAGGGCGCGCCCTGCTGCCGGGTGAGGACGGCGGCCGACAGCGGGATGGACGCCAGGCTTTCGAGCGAGGCCATCTCCTTGCGGTCCAGCCGCTCCGCGAAGACCACCCAGCCGACAAGCTGCGGCGCCATGATCGGCTCGGCGACGGCCTGGTGCGGCGTATCGCCGATGCGCAGGACCCCGGAGGTCGCGCCGCCGTCGAGGGCGTACCAGAGGTCGGAGGCGGCGGCCTCGCCGATGTCGGGGGCGCCGGTGAGGGTTCCATCGGCGGAGACGATGAAGGCGCGGTCGAGGGCGAGGCGGTCCTTGAGATTGGTCAGGGCCGATTCGACAGTGGGCGCGTCACCCGAGGCGAAGGCCTCGCGGAAGCCGAAGTCGCGGCTGAGCACCTTGGCGCCGTCGGCCAGTTGACTGGCCTTCAGGACCCAGAGCCGGTCGAACACCGCGCCGCCGGCCGCCAGTTCCTTTTCCACCTGATGACGGGCGTTGCCGCCGACCGAGAGGGTCACGGTCACCGCCGTGGCCAGCAGGGCGACGCCGAACAGCCCGGCGTAGAGGACGGTCAGCCGTCCGCGAAGGCTGGAGAAGCGGACCATCAGTGCCTGTGCCCGCCGGCCGGCCGACGGATCTCGACGGCGATGGAGGGGCGGGCGACCCCGGCGGCCGGCAAGGCGAAGACCAAGCTGGACTCGTTCTTCGGGGCGCGGAGCCAGGGATGCCAGACGCGGATCGTCGCCTGGCCCGCCGGCAGCCCGCGCAGGTTGGCGACGCCATCGGCGCCCGTCTTGATGGCAAAGGGCGTGTCGACGACCTTCACATAGCCGACCATCTGGTCGTGGATATTACAGCCGATGGCGGCGACGCCGACGGCCTTGAAGACCACGCTGCGGCTTTCGTCCTTGCCGAACAGCTTCAGCTCGAACTTGTTGCCGGCCGAGAACGAGTAGACGTGGTGCTGAACCTTGTCGCGGTTGGGGAAGGACACGGAGGCCCCGACCGGGGCGACAAGGACAAAGGGATCAAACTGGATGTTCTGCTGGGCGACGGTGAGCGGCCAGGCGAACCTGATCGGCCCCTTGGGTGTTCCGCTGGCCGGATGGACGGTTACCACCGCGTTGGGCACCGGCTTTCCGGCGGAATCCCGCACGGTAAGGGCCAGATCACTGGCCGAGGCCCAGGCGGGCGCAAACACAACCAAGAGAAAAAGCAGAAGCGTACGCATGACATCTGCCTACGGGACGCGCATGAAAACTCAGTAAACTCAAAGGCCTGCATCGGGCCGTTTTTCTACCATAAGTCTTTGCACCCGTTTTGCGCAGTCAGAAGACGGCCAACACTCCCTTAAGCATCCTGTGTCGAGTCTTCGACAGTACTCCTTGAAATGGGTAGGGCGTGGGGCAGATGATCAAGACCTTGGCGGGCGCCATAGCGGCGCTGGGCCTGTCCGTCGGCGCGGCAAGCGCCCAGGACATCGAGACCGGCGGCAAGCTGCTGCTGACCGGCGGGGTGAGCACCATCGAGGGCTCCGGCGGCGGCGGCCTGGCCACCTGGGCGACGACCACCGGCTATGGCTCGGAGGAAGGCATCGGCGGCAATGCGCACGCTACCCTGGTCAGCCTGCCCGACTTCGAGTTCCGCACCTATGGCGTGGCGGTCGGCCTGTTCGACCGGGTCGAGATCTCCTACGCAAGACAGGAATTCGACACCGGATCGACCGGCGGCAAGCTGGGTCTCGGCGACGGGTTCACCTTCGGCCAGGACGTGGTGGGGCTGAAGGTCGTGGTGCTGGGCGACGCCGTCTATGACCAGGACCGCTGGTATCCGCAGGTCGCGGTCGGGGCGCAGCACAAGCAGAACGACCAGGGCGCGATCATCGGCGCGGTCGGCGGCGATGACGACCAGGGGGTCGACTACTATGTCGCCGCCACCAAGGTGCTGCTGGACAAGAGCCTGGTGGTGAGCGGCACGGTGCGCATGACCAAGGCCAACCAGGCCGGGCTGCTGGGCTTCGGCGGGCCCAGGGAAGACGGCTATGCCCCGCAGTTCGAGGGCAGTGTCGCCTGGCTGGCGACCAGGCGGCTGGCCTTCGGGGCCGAGTACCGCAGCAAGCCGGAGAACCTGGGCTTTGCGAAGGAAGACGACTGGGCCGATGTCTTCGTCGCCTACGCCTTCAACAAGAACCTGTCGGTGACCGCCGCCTATGTGGACCTGGGCGACATCGCCACATTCAAGGACCAGCGCGGGTTCTACATCTCCCTCCAGGCCGGGTTCTAAGCCGATGAAAGCTCTTCTGCTCACCGCCGCACTGACCCTGACCGCCGGCTCGGCCCTGGCGCAGGAGCCGCCTCCCCCTCAGGCATGGGCCATGCCCGGGGAGGAACAGGTCGATCCCTACACCGTCGCCGAGGCCAATGCCGGAACCGGGCCGATCACCGATCCGAAGGTGTTCGCGGCCTTCAACGGCAAGGAAGGGGTGGCGCGGATCGTCTCGACCATGCTCGATCTGTCCTACGCCGACGACAAGCTGGGGCCGATCTTCAAGCCGTTCGAGCGGCCGCGGATCGAGCGGACGCTGAACGAGCACTTCTGCTACGTACTGGGCGGCGGCTGCGCCTACACCGGCCGCGACATGGCCACGGCGCACAAGGACATGGGGGTGAAGCCCGGTGACATGGGCGCCCTGGTCGAACTCCTGCAGAAGGCCATGGACAAGGAAGGCGTGCCGTTCGGCATGCAGAACCGGTTTCTGGCCAAGCTGGCCCCGATGAAGCGGGACATCGTCAACAAGTAGGCGGGCCGGGCGAGGGGGAGCGTTTCCTCAGTCAGGCCCGCTCCAGGGCCACCATCAGCTCGCCCATCACGAGGATCCGGCCGTCGCCGATGATCGTGATGGCGTATTGCAGCGCCGCGCCGGTCGCCGCGAGCTGTTCGGCGCGGATTTCCAGATCGCTCTCGACGTCGTCCAGCCGGGCGCGGGTCAAGATCAGGTTGTTGATCACCGCCAGGAAGCCGCGGCGCGGTTCCTTTTCGATGCCGGTCAGCTGGGCATGCAGGGCGATGGCCTGGGAGGCGTATTCGGCGCCGGCGCTGGCCGGCAGGCGGCCGTCGTGGCGAAGGGGATTGGCCGGGTCGCGGTGGCTGACGGCCGTGCAGCTGATCCAGTCAGGACCGCCGGCGGTAACGGACTCCAGCAGGTTCATGGCCCCCGCATGGGGAATGGCCCGGGCGATCGCGGCCTTGTCCATCGGCGGGAGGTTCGACATCGGGGGCGTCACGGGCGAAAAGGGACCAAATGATTCTGCGCGAACCCTGATGACTTCCGCCTTCACGATCAACCCCGACCATCCCGCCCTGCCCGGCCATTTTCCGGGCAATCCGGTGGTTCCCGGCGTGGTGGTGCTGGAGCATCTGATCGACGTGCTGGCGGCGGTCCATCCCGGCCGGACCTGCACCGGCGTGCGGCGAATGAAGTTCCTGCGCCTGCTGCGGCCCGGCGAATGCGTCGAGGTCCGGTTCGGCGAGGCCAAGGCAGACGGAATCACGGTCAAGGCCAGCGTCGGCGGCGAGCCGCTGGTCGATGGGCGACTGACCCTGGCTCAAGACTAGGCGCTTTGGCGCACAGCGATGCGGCGCCGGAGACGCGGCTCGCTGAATCCCTCTGCTAACCGACGAAATTCACTCGCCGTTTCGTTGCCAGACCGCCGCGCTATCGCCTATGGATCGAAGCAGTGCTTTTGGGGGAAGTCGGGGCGGTTTGATGAAGCGGGTGCTGGTCGTTCACTATTCGCAGACGGGACAGTTGAGCGAGATTCTCCGCTCGACCGTGGCCCCGCTTGAGGCCGCGTCCGATATCGAGGTCACCTGGCTGCCGATCGAGCCGGCGACGCCCTATCCCTTCCCGTGGCCGGCGGGGTTCTTCTTCAACACCTTCCCGGAAACGGTCTACGAAGATATAGACCCCATCAAGCCGCCGGCAATGCCCGCCAACACCAATTTTGATCTGGTGATCCTGGGCTATTCGGTGTGGTTCCTGTCGCCCTCCAAGCCGATCACCGCCTTCCTGCAGAGCCCCGAGGCCAGGACCCTGCTGGCCGGCAAGCCGGTCATCACCGTCATTGGCTGCCGCAACATGTGGCTGTCGGCGCAGGAGCGGATGAAGCAGCAGCTCGGCGCCCTGGGCGCGCATCTGATCGACAATGTGGTGCTGACCGACAGCGCCCACAGCGCCTTCACCTTCATCTCCACCCCGGCCTGGATGCTGACCGGCAGGAAGGGGCCCTTCATGGGCGGCGTGGTGCCGGAGGCCGGGGTCAGCCAGGAAGACATCGCCGGATGCGCCCGGTTCGGCGACGCTATTGCAGCAAAGTTGCCCACCCGTTCGAAGGGCGACACCGCCCCGATGCTGAGCGAGCTTGGCGCCGTGTCGATCTTCGAGGGGCTGATGAGTTCGGAAAAAGTGGCCCGCAAGAGCTTCCTGATCTGGGGCCGCCTGCTGCGCGCCTGCGGCAAGCCGGGGACCCCGCTGCGGGGCGCGGTGCTGGTGCTCTACGTCGCCTTCCTGTTCACCCTGATCTGCACGGTCGTGCCGCTGCTGGCCATCATCAAGAGCCTGATCAAGCCGCTGGCGAAGAACAGTATCGCCCGCCAGCGCGCCTATTACGCCGAACCCTCTGGAGAGGGCCGCGCCCTGCTGGGAGCCGCCCAATGACCATCCGCAGCGTCTACATCACCGGAACGGCGTCGTTCCTGCCGAACGAGCCCGTGCTCAACGACGAGATGGAGAGCGTGCTGGGCCAGGCCGGGGATCGCCCCAGCCGCGCCCGCCGCACCATCCTGCGCAGCAACGGCATCAAGAGCCGCCACTATGCGATCGACCCGGCGACGGGGAAGGCGACCCACAACAACGCCCAGCTGACCGCGGCGGCCGTGCGGCGCCTCGGCCAGACGGTCAGCCTGCCGGACGTCGACCTGCTGGCCTGCGGCACCTCCATCCCCGACCAGGTGATGCCCAACCATGCCTCCATGGTGCAGGGTGAACTGGGCCTGCCGGCCTGTGAGGTGATCGCCACCAGCGGCGTCTGCCTGTCGGGCATCACGGCGCTGAAGTATGCCTATGTCACCGTCGCCGGCGGGCTGCACAACAATGCCGTCGCCACGGGTTCGGACTGCCCCTCGCCGGTGCTCCGCGCCGGCAACTTCAGCGCCGAGATCGAGAGCAAGGTCGAGGCGCTGGAGAAGGCCCCCGAGATCGCCTTCGAGAAGGACTTCCTGCGCTGGATGCTCAGCGACGGGGCCGGCGCCTTCCTGCTTCAGGACAAGCCCCGCGAGGGGGCGACCAACCTGCGCATCGACTGGATCGAGACCTTCTCCTACGCCGGCGACATGGAGACCTGCATGTATGCGGGGGCCTCCAAGAACCCGGACGGGACGATCACCGGCTGGTCGGCGATGAGCCCCAGGGAGCGGGAGAACGACTCGGTGATGTCGATCAAGCAGGACGTGCGCCTGCTGAACGAGAACGTCATCCACTACACGGTCGAAAAGCCCCTGCCCGGCATCGTCCAGAAGTACCAGCTGCGGGCCGACGATATCGACTGGTTCCTGCCGCACTATTCCAGCGAGTACTTCCGCGACAAGGTCCACGCCGGCATGATCACCGCCGGTTTCGAGGTGCCCCAGGACCGCTGG